>JAFAGU010000240.1 GCA_019237595.1 Betaproteobacteria bacterium
GAGGCGGCATGAACGCGCCGGACGCGGCGCTCCTCGCGCGCGAATACAACAACCGCCAGCTCGTTCCCGACCATGCGCGGTACTTCGCGCGGTGGCAGGAAGACTCCGCCCGCGCGCGCAGCCGCATGAACGCGAAGCTCGACCTCCGCTACGGCGACTCGCCCGGCGAGACGCTCGACCTCTTCCCGGCGCGCGGCGGCGACGGGGCGTGCATGATGTTCATCCACGGCGGCTACTGGCGCTCGCTCGACAAGTCGGACTTCAGCTTCCTCGCGCCGGCCTGGGTCGACGCCGGCGTGTCGCTCGCCGTGGTCAACTACGACCTTTGCCCTAAGGTCGCCATCGAGGAAATCGTTCGCCAGATGCTGAGGGCGAGCCGCTGGCTGCGGCTGAACGCCGGAGCGCACGGAATCGACCCGGACCGACTCTACGTCTTCGGGCATTCCGCGGGCGGCCACCTGGCAGCGATGCTGCTCGCGGCGATTTTCCCGGCGCTGGATCCGCGGCTGCCGAAAGAGCTCTGGAAGGGCGCCCTCGCCATCAGCGGGGTGTACGACCTGCGCCCACTCGTGGGCATCGACTTCCTGCAGCCGGACCTGCGTCTGGACGAGGAATCGGCGCTGCGAGTCTCCCCGGCCTTCTTGCCGCCCGCCACGAGCGCACCGGTGATGACCTGCGTCGGCGGGGACGAGTCCGGCGAATTCCATCGCCAGAATGCCCTCCTCGGCAGGAATTGGGAGAGCGTGCTCGCCGAGGACGTGCCCATGCCGGGAAGGAACCATTTCTCCGTGATGGACGCGCTCGGAGAGCCCTCGAGCGCGCTCTTCGCCGCGGCGTGCCGCTTGATGAACCTGCGGACATGAACGAATACCTCGGCCCGGCGCAGTACATCGACAGCGCTCACCCGGCGGTGGCCGCTTTTTCCGCGCAGCACGCTTCGGGCGCCTCGCCGCGCGAGAAGGCCGTTGCCCTCTACTACGCGGTCCGGGACGGCATCCGCTACAACCCGTTCATCGACGTCTCCCGGCCCGAGGCGTTCCGCGCCTCCTCCGTGCTCGCGGCGGGCGAAGGCTTCTGCATCGGCAAGGCGGCGCTCCTCGCGGCGGCCGCCCGCGTCGCCGGCATCCCGGCGCGGGTGGGATTCGCCGATGTGAGGAACCATCTCAGCACGCCGCGCCTCGCCGAGACCATGGGCACCGACCTCTTCGCCTACCACGGCTTCACCGAGCTCTTCCTCGAGGAGAAATGGGTGAAGGCGACGCCGTCGTTCAACCTCGCCCTGTGCCGCCGCTTCCGCGTGAAGCCGCTCGAGTTCGACGGCCGCGCGGATGCGATCTTCCATCCCTTCGACGAGGACGACCGGCTGCACATGGAATACGTGCGCAGCCGCGGCAGCTTCGCCGACGTGCCCACGGCCGAGATCCAGAAGGCCTTCAGCGAGCTCTACCCGAAGTTCTACCGGCTGGGCGCCGCGGCCGCCAAGGAAACGTTCGGCTGAAGGCGATCCTCGAGGCGAGCTACCGCGCGGCGGTCGCGGCGGCGGACCCGCTCGCGATCCTCGCGCCGCACCTTCCCCCGCCGCCGAAGGGACGAACGTTCGTCGCGGCGGCCGGCAAGGCCGCGGCAGCCATGGCGCTCGCCGTCGAGCGGCACTGGCCCGCGGCGGCGCCGCTCTCCGGCGTCGCGATCACGCGCTACCAGCACGGCTTGCCGACGCAGCGCATCCGCGTCGTCGAAGCCGGCCACCCGGTTCCGGACGAAGCCGGCGAGACCGGGGCCCGCGAGATCCTGCACGAGGCGGCGGCGCTTGCGCCGCAGGACCTGCTCCTCGCGCTCATCTCGGGCGGCGGCTCGAGCCTCCTCAGCCTCCCCGCCCCCGGCGTGTCGATGGCTCGGCTCAAGGATTTGACCGGCCGGCTCCTGCGAAGCGGCGCCGACATCCGCGAGATGAACACGGTGCGAAAGCACCTCTCGGCGATCGCCGGCGGGCGGCTCGCCGCCGCGAGCAAGGCGCCCACCGTCGCGCTCATCGTGTCGGACGTGACGGGCGACGACCCGACGCACATCGCCTCGGGCCCCTGCGCGCCGGACCCGAGCACCATCGAGGACGCGAAAGCGGTCCTCGCCAAATACGGCATCGGCTTCGAAGGGCCCTTCTCCGAATCGCCCAAGCCCGGCGATCGCGCGCTCGCGCACGCGCAGAACCGGATCGTCGCGACGCCGCACCGCTCGCTCGAGGCAGCGGCTGAAGTGTTCCGCGGCGAGCGCATCGAGCCCGTGATCCTCGGCGACACGGTCACCGGCGAGGCGGCCGACGTGGCGAGGGTCATGGCGGCCCTCGTGCGTGAGGTGCGCGCCTACGGAAAGCCCTTCTCGGCGCCGGTGGCCCTCATCTCGGGCGGCGAATGCACGGTCACGGTGAAGAACGAGGACGGGCGCGGCGGTCGCTGCGCCGAATTCCTCCTTTCGCTGGCGGTCGAGCTCGAAGGCATGCCCGGCGTGCACGCCATCGCCGCCGACACCGACGGCATCGACGGCTCGGAGGACAACGCCGGCGCGTTCCTCGCTCCCGATTCCATCGCCCGCGCGCGCGCGCAAGGGCGCGATGCGAGGAAGCTCCTCGCCGCGAACGACAGCTACGGATTCTTCGCCGCGACGGGCGAGCTCCTCGTGACCGGGCCGACGCGCACCAACGTCAACGACTACCGCGCGATCGTCGTCCTGCCCCAATGAAAAGGCCGGGTCGCCCCGGCCTCTTCGCTTCTTCTTCTTCCCCGCCTCGCGGCGTTATCGGGCCGTCTTACGCGGCTTTCTTTTCTTCGGCCTTCTTCGGGGCCTTTTTCTTGTCCTGGTCGGCCGGCGCCTCGGCGCCTTCCTCCGCGCGGTCCATGAGGCTGACGAGCGCCAGCGGCGCGTTGTCGCCCTTGCGGAAGCCGATCTTGAGGATCCTCAGGTACCCGCCGTTGCGCTTGGCATAGCGCGGGCCGAGGTCGTCGAAGAGCTTGGAGACGATGTCGCGGTCGCGCAGCCGGTCGAAGGCGATGCGCCGGTTCGCGAGCGATGCCTTCTTGCCGAGCGTGATCATCGGCTCGACCACGCGGCGCAGCTCCTTCGCCTTGGGCAGCGTGGTGCGGATCTCCTCGTGGCGCAGCAGCGATACCGTCATGTTGCGCAGCATCGCGAGCCGATGGCTCGTCGTGCGGTTGAGCTTGCGCAGTCCCTGTCCGTGGCGCATGGCGTCCTCTTTCTCTAGGCGCGGTGCTCGAGCCCGGCCGGCGGCCAGTTCTCGAGCTTCATCCCGAGCGTGAGCCCGCGCGAGGCGAGCACTTCCTTGATCTCGTTCAGCGACTTGCGCCCGAGGTTCGGCGTCTTGAGGAGCTCGGTCTCGGTGCGCTGGATGAGGTCGCCGAAGTAGTAGATGTTTTCGGCCTTCAGGCAGTTGGCCGAGCGCACGGTGAGCTCGAGGTCGTCCACCGGGCGCAGCAGGATCGGGTCGACGGCGGGCGACTTCGGCTGCTCGGCCGGGAGCGCCGTGCCTTCGAGCTGCGCGAAGACGGAGAGCTGGTCGACGAGCACGCGCGCCGCATAGCGGATCGCCTCCTCCGGCTCGATGGCGCCGTTGGTCTCGATGTCCATGATGAGCTTGTCGAGGTCGGTGCGCTGCTCGACGCGCGCCGATTCCACCGAATAGGAGACGCGCCGGACCGGGCTGAACGAGGCGTCGAGCACGATGCGGCCGATGCCCTTGGTCTCCTCGGGGAGGTAGCGCATGTTGCCCGGCACGTAGCCGCGGCCGGACTCCACCTTGATCTGCATCTCGAGCTTGCCGGTCGAGGCGAGGTGGGCGATCACGTGCTCCGGATTGACGATTTCCACGTCGTGCGCCGGCTCGATGTCCGCCGCCGTGACGATGCCTTCGCCCTTTTTCTTGAGCGAGAGGATCGCCTCGCCGCGGTTGTGCAGGCGGAAGACCACGCCCTTCAGGTTGAGGAGGATGTCGACCACGTCCTCGCGCACGCCGTCGATCGTCGAGTACTCGTGCACCACGCCCGCGATCTGCACCTCGGTCGGCGCATAGCCCGGCATGGAGGAAAGCAGCACGCGCCGCAGCGCGTTGCCGAGCGTGTGGCCGTAGCCGCGCTCGAACGGCTCCATCGTCACGCGCGCGTGGTTGGCGGAGAGGTTCTGGACGTCGACGATGCGAGGCTTCAAGAATCCCGACTGGGCCATAGGTGTCCTGTGTGCTGTGTCCTGGATGCCGCGTGCTTCGAAAACCGGTTACTTCGAGTACAGCTCGATGATCAGGCTCTCGTTGATCGTCGAGGGAAGATCCGCGCGGGCGGGGTTCGCCTTGAACGTGCCCTTCATCGCCTTCGCATCCACCTCCATCCACTCCGGCAGCCCGCGGGACTCGGCCGCTTCCGCCGAGGCCTTGATGCGCAGCTGCCCTTTCGCCTTGCCGGCGACTTCGATCACGTCGCCGGGCCGGACCTGGTAGGAGGGAATGTTGACGCGCTTGCCGTTCACGAGGATGCCGTTATGGCGCACGACCTGCCGGGCTTCCGTGCGCGAGGCGCCGAAGCCCATCCGGTACGCGACGGTGTCGAGCCGCGACTCGAGGAGCTGCAGCAGCCGCTCGCCGGTGACGCCCTTGGAGCGGGCGGCTTCGGCGTAGGTCTTGCGGAACTGCCGCTCGAGCAGGCCGTAGATGCGGCGCATCTTCTGCTTCTCGCGCAGCTGCTTGCCGTAGTCGGAGAGGCGCGCGCCGCTCTTCTGCCCGTGCTGGCCCGGCGCGTAGGCGCGCCGCTCCACCGCGCACTTGTCGGTAAAGCACTTCTCGCCCTTCAGGAAGAGCTTCTCGCCCTCCCGGCGGCACTGCCGGCACTTCGCGTCGAGGTTTCTCGCCATGGGTCCCGTTCCTACACTCGCCGGCGCTTGGGCGGCCGGCAGCCGTTGTGCGGGATCGGCGTCACGTCGGCGATGCTGCCGATCTTGAGGCCGATCGCATTGAGGGCGCGCACCGCGGACTCGCGTCCCGGCCCCGGCCCCTTGATGCGGACTTCGATGTTCTTCACGCCGCACTCCTGCGCCGCGCGGCCGGCGCGCTCGGCGGCGACCTGCGCCGCAAATGGCGTGGATTTGCGCGAGCCCTTGAAGCCGGCGTTGCCCA
>JAFAGU010000025.1 GCA_019237595.1 Betaproteobacteria bacterium
TCCTCGCCGAGACGCGCAACGCCGAGAGCCTGCCGATCCGCAACCGCCTCACCGACGAGGAAGTCGCGAAGTTCGCGGCCAACCGCTACCGCTTCGAGGGCGTCGACATCAAGGCGCGGCTTTTCCGGCAGTACCCCTACGGCGACACCGCCTCGCACGTGATCGGCTACATGGGACGCATCAACCAGCAGGACCAGGCGAAGCTCGAGGAGCAAGGAGTCGACGCGAACTACCGCGGCACGGACTTCATGGGCAAGGCCGGCATCGAGGCCTCGTACCAGGACGAGCTCCATGGCATCACGGGCCTGGAGCAGGTCGAGATCGACGCTGCGGGCCGCGGCATCCGCACGCTCTCGCGCACGCCCTCGCAGCCGGGAAACAATGTCGTCCTTTCTCTCGACCTCAAGCTGCAGCAGGTCGTGGAGAACGCGTTCGGCGGGCGGCGCGGCGCCATGGTGGCGATCGATCCCTCGAGCGGCGCCATCCTCGCGTTCGTCTCGAAGCCAGGCTTCGACCCGAACCTCTTCGTCGACGGCATCGATCCGCAGAGCTGGACGGAGCTCAACACGTCCGCCGACCGGCCGCTCCTCAACCGCGTGACGAACGGCGTGTACCCCCCGGGCTCGACGTTCAAGCCCTTCCTCGCGCTCGCGGCGCTCGAAGCCGGGAAGCGGCGGCCCTCCAGCGCGATCTTCGACCCGGGCTATTTCGACTTCGGCGGCCGGCGATTCCGCGACGACAAGAAGGGCGGGCACGGCACGGTGGACCTCTACCGGTCGATCGTCGATTCCTGCGACACCTACTACTACCACGTGGCGAACGACATGGGCATCGACGCGATCGCCGCCTTCATGAAGAAGGTCGGCTTCGGCGCGCGGACCGGCGTGGACCTGCGCGGCGAGAGCGAAGGCGTCCTGCCCTCGCCCGAATGGAAGCAACGGCGCTTCAAGCGCCCGGAGCAGCAGAAGTGGTACGCGGGGGAGACGATCTCGATCGGCATCGGCCAGGGCTACAACGCCTACACGCCGATCCAGCTCGCGAACGGGCTGGCGACGGTGCTGAATGGCGGCACGATGTATCGCCCGCACCTCGTCGCGGAGATCGACAACCTGCGCACCGGCGAAAAGAAGTTCTTCGAGCCGGAGGTCGTGCAGCGCACCGCCCTGAAGCCCGAGTGGGTCGAGTTCATCAAGAAGGCGATGGCCGGCGTGAACAAGGAAGGCACCGCCGCGCGCTCTTTCGTGGGCGCGCAATACACGAGCGGCGGCAAGACCGGGACGGCGCAGGTGGTGGCCATCAAGCAGAACGAGAAGTACGACGAGGCGAAGGTCTCGGAGCGGCTGCGCGACCATTCCTGGTTCATCGCTTTCGCGCCGCTCGAGAACCCGAAGATCGCGCTTGCGATCATCGTCGAGAACGGCGGCTTCGGCGCGCGCGCGGCCGCTCCCATCGCCCGCACGGCGCTCGACTACTACCTGCTGGGCAAGCTCCCGCCGGGAATGGCGCCGGCGCCGGAGGACGACGACGCCGAGCAGGGGGAGAGCGACTGATGGCCGCTCCGGAAAGAAGCCG
This sequence comes from Betaproteobacteria bacterium, assembly GCA_019237595.1. Classification (GTDB taxonomy): domain Bacteria; phylum Pseudomonadota; class Gammaproteobacteria; order Burkholderiales; family SG8-39; genus SCGC-AG-212-J23. The sequence continues at coordinate 1,573 of JAFAGU010000025.1, forward strand.
GTGGAAATAGCGCGCGTGCCGGTGCGGCGCGTCGCCGCTCGCTTCGTCGAGGGGATCGACGCGACGCTCCTCGTGCTCATCCTCTCGCTTTCGGCGCTTGGGCTCCTCGCCCTCTTTTCCGCGAGCTATGAAAACCCGGCCCGCGTGGTGAACCAGGTGCTCAACCTCTGCGTCGCCTTCGCGGCGATGTGGCTCGTCGCGCAGGTGCCGCCGCAGACGCTCATCCGGTTTGCGGTGCCCGCCTACCTCATTGGGCTCGCGCTCCTTGTCGGCGTGGCAGTCGCCGGCGATGTCGTGAACGGCGCCCGGCGCTGGCTGCACGTCGGAGTAACGCGCTTCCAGCCCTCCGAGATGATGAAGCTCGCGGTGCCGATGATGCTCGCGTGGTACTTCCACAAGCGCGAGACGGAACTGCGGCTGCGCGACTTCGCCCTCGGGGCGCTGCTGTTCGTGGTGCCGCTCGCCCTGATCGCGCGCCAACCCGACCTCGGCACCGCGGCGCTCGTCGGCGCAACCGGGTTCTACGTGATTTTCTTCGCCGGCATCAGCTGGAAGGTGCTGGGCGGCGTGACGGCGCTCGGCGTGGCGGCGCTCTTCCCTCTCTGGGGAATGCTGCACGACTACCAGAGAAAGCGGGTCCTCACGCTCCTCGATCCGACGACCGACCCCTTGGGCGCCGGCTACCACATCATCCAGTCCACCATCGCGGTCGGCTCGGGCGGGCTCTTCGGCAAGGGTTGGCTCAACGGAACGCAGGCGCACCTGGAATTCATTCCCGAGCGCCACACGGACTTCATCTTCGCCGTGTTCTCCGAAGAGTTCGGGCTCATCGGCAACAGCGTCCTGCTCGTGCTCTACGCGCTCCTCGTCGGGCGGGGGCTGATGATCGCGGCCAACGCGCCAACCGTGTTCTCGCGCCTTTTCGCAGGCTCCATCGCGCTCATGTTCTTCACGTACGCCTTCGTGAACATGGGCATGGTCTCCGGCATCCTTCCCGTCGTAGGCGTGCCCCTTCCCTTCCTCTCGTACGGCGGCACGGCGCTTCTCACGCTCTTCATCGGCGCCGGGATCCTCATGAGCGTGAACCGGCACCGCAAGCTCGTGCAGACATAGCGGCTCTCGCCATCTTGGTGCAGAGCAGCATATTTTGAAAACACGCTCCGCATCATGAAACAAGGGGTGCCTAACCTGCTGTAAAGCCTTGTTTTGCTGCACCTCGCCCTAGGCCGTTCGGCGTGTTGCTGTGCGCCATCGCGGATCGCACACTCTGCGGTATTCCTTTCAACCGGCCAGGAGGCGCGCACGTGGATCGACAACAACAAATCAGGGCTCTCGAGCAGGACTGGGCAACCAATCCGAGGTGGAAAGGCGTCAAGCGCGGCTACAGCGCCGCGGATGTCGTCCGCCTGCGCGGCAGCGTCGCGGTCGAGCACACGCTCGCGCGGCGCGGCGCGGAGAAGCTCTGGAAGATGTGCCACGAGCGGCCATTCGTGAATTCGCTCGGCGCGCTGACCGGCAACCAGGCCATGCAGCAGGTGAAGGCAGGCGTGCCGGCGATCTACCTCTCCGGATGGCAGGTCGCCGCCGACGCCAACGATTCGCTCTCGATGTACCCGGACCAGTCGCTCTACGCCGTGTCTTCGGTACCCACGGTCGTGAAGCGCATCAACAACGCGCTCCTGCGCTGCGACCAGATCCAGACGATGGAAGCGTTCGAAGGCAAGAACTCTGCCGCCATCGACTGGCTCGCGCCGATCGTGGCCGACGCGGAATCGGGCTTCGGCGGCGTGCTGAACGCCTTCGAGCTCATGAAGGCCATGATCGACGCCGGCGCGGCCGGCGTGCACTACGAGGACCAGCTCGCCTCCGTCAAGAAGTGCGGCCACATGGGCGGCAAGGTGCTCGTGCCGACGCAGGAAGCCGTGCAGAAGCTCATCGCCGCGCGCCTCGCGGCCGACGTGATGGGCGTCCCGACGGTCCTGCTCGCCCGCACGGACGCCGAAGCCGCGGACATCGTCACGAGCGACGTGGACGACAACGACAAGCCCTTCCTCACCGGCGAGCGCACCTCCGAAGGCTTCTACAAGACCCGCAAGGGCTTCGACCAGGCGCTCTCGCGCGGCCTTGCCTACGCGGAATATGCCGACATGGTCTGGTGCGAGACCGGCACTCCCGACCTGGATTTTGCAAGACGATTTGCCGAAGGGGTGAGAAAGCGTTTCCCCGAAAAAATGCTTGCGTACAACTGCTCGCCGTCCTTCAACTGGAAGCGCAACCTCGACGATGCGACGATCGGCAAGTTCCAGCGCGAGCTGGGCGCCATGGGCTACAAGTTCCAGTTCATCACGCTCGCCGGCTTCCACTCGCTCAACTACTCGATGTTCGAGCTCGCGCATGGCTACGCGCGCGACAACATGACGGCGTTCGTCGAGCTGCAGCAGAAGGAGTTCGCCGCCGCGGAAAAAGGCTTCACCGCGGTCAAGCACCAGCGCGAGGTCGGCACCGGGTACTTCGACCAGGTCACCCAGGTCGTGACGGCAGGCAAGGCTTCGACCACCGCCCTGCACGGCTCCACCGAGGACGAGCAGTTCTTCGGCGAAGACGCGCTGACGCAATCGAAGAAAGCCAAGCTCGCCGCCTGAGGCGAGCCGATCCATGGGCGTGACGAGCGCCGCTCCCACTGCCATTCGCCTGCGGGAGCGGCGCGCGACCCTGCCCACCGACATCGCCAGGGCGATCCTAGGCGGCTTCGACCGGCATTACCGGCTCTTCCGCCAGGCCGCTCTCGATGCCAAGGGGCTGTTCGAGCGCGCGGCGTGGCAGGAGCTCGCCGAGCTCTCGCGGCAGCGCATCGGCATGTACGACCTGCGCGTGGAGGAGGCGGTACGCAGCCTCCTCGACCGTTTTCCCGAGGCGGAGGTCGACGAGACGCTGTGGCCGGCGATCAAGCTCGCGTACATCGGCCTCCTCCAGGAGCACATGCAGCCCGAGTGCGCCGAGACGTTCTACAACTCGGTCGCGTGCGCGGTGCTTCACCGGCGCCACTACCACAACGAGTTCATCTTCTGGCGGCCGGGCGTCGCCACCGAGCACCTGGAGGGCGAGCGGCCGAGCTACCGCTGCTATTACCCGCTGCAAACCGGCCTAAGGCGGACGCTTCGCACCATTGCGCGTTCCTACGGCCTCGCGAACCGCTGGGAAGACCCCGAACGGGACTTGCGCAACGTCGTGCACGCCCTGCGCAGGCACTTCGGGCGCCCGGCTCGCGCCCATCCCGACCTGCAGATCCAGGTCCTCGACTCGCTTTTTATCCGCAACAAGTCTGCCTACGTCGTCGGCCGCGTCATCAACGCGCATCGCGAGACTCCGTTCGCCGTGCCGATCCTCCAGAACGCGAAGGGCGAGCTGTACCTCGACGCCCTCCTCATGGGCGAGGACCCGTTGCTCGTGCTCTTCTCGTTCGCGCGGGCGTATTTCTTCGTCGACATGGAGGTCCCGGCCGCGTACGTGTCGTTCCTGCGCTGGCTCATGCCGAAGAAGCCGCGCGCGGAGCTCTATATGTCCGTGGGCCTCGCCAAGCAGGGCAAGACCCTCTTCTACCGCGACCTGCACTATCACCTGCGGCACTCGAGCGACAAGTTCGTCGCCGCCCCGGGCATCAAGGGCATGGTGATGCTCGTCTTTACGTTGCCTTCGTTCCCCTTCGTCTTCAAGCTGATCCGCGACCGGTTCGCGCCCACGAAGGACATCGACCGCCAGACGGTGAAGGACCGCTACCTCATGGTGAAGCTCCACGACCGGGTCGGGCGCATGGCCGACACGCTCGAGTACTCGCTCGTCGCGCTGCCGCTGGAGCGCTTCGAGCCGGCGCTCGTCGAGGAGCTCAAGCGCGAGTGCGGCTCGCTCATCGAGATCGACGGCGACGAGCTCGTCATCGGCCATTGCTACATCGAGCGGCGCATGCAGCCGCTCAACCTCTACGTCGAGGAGCTCAAGCGCGACGGCGACGGGACGCGGCTGCAGAGCGTCCTGCGCGAATACGGCAAGGCAATCAAGGAGCTTGCCGGCGCCGGCATCTTCCCGGGCGACATGCTCCTCAAGAACTTCGGCGTCACGCGCCATGAGCGCGTGGTGTTCTACGACTACGACGAGATCCAGCCGATCGGCGAAATGAACTTCCTGCGTATCCCGCCGCCGCGCAGCTACGAGGACGAGGTCTCGGCCGAGCCCTACTGGCGCGTGGGAGAAGGGGACGTCTTCCCGGAGCAGTTCGAGCGCTTCTTCCTCTCGGATCCGGACGCGAGGCGCCTCTTCTACGAGCACCATCGCGACCTCCTCGACCCAGCGTTCTGGCAGGAAAAGAAGGAGCACGTCCTCGCCGGCGTGCAGGAGGACGTGTATCCCTATCCGGAGGACTGCCGCTTCAGGCGCTGAGCGCTCGCGCGGGGGCTATTTCTCGGCGAGCGTCCAGGCGCCGTCCCAGCCTTCGGCGGGCGGAGCGGCCCGCATCCGCTCAATGCGGGCGAGGAAGAGCTTCGAAGGGCCGTCGTGGCCGTCCACCGCCAGGCAGCGTTCGAAGCCGCGCTGCGCCTCGTCCCATTTACGCTCGCGATAGCGCTGCAGGCTCGCCTCGTATTCGTCGCGCAGCTGCGCGCGGGCGGGGGCAAGCGTCCCCTTGCGCGCCAGCAGCTCGTAGATCCGGACGGCGTCGGTCTTGCCCACGACGCGTACGGAGTCGAGCTCCCGCACCTCGATCGCGTCCTTCGCCAGCACGCGCGTTTCCTCGCTGATGATGAGCGCCGTCCCGTATTGCTTGTTGACCGATTCCAGGCGCGAAGCGAGGTTCACGGTGTCGCCGATCACCGTATAGCTGCGAGCCTCGTCGGAGCCGATGCTTCCGACCGTCACGTCGCCGGTGGCGAGCCCCATGCGCACGCTCACCGTAGGCACGTCCTTGCGCAGGCCAAGCACCTCCGGCAGCATCGCCTGGAAGCGGGCGACGCGTTCCTGCTGCTCGAGCGCAGCAAGGCAGGCGAGCGCGGCATGCTCGTTCTCCGCGCAGAACGGCGGACCCCAGAACGCCATGACCGAGTCGCCGATGTACTTGTCGATGATGCCGTTCTGCGCCCGGATCGCCTGCGCCATGAGCGTGAAGTATTCGTTGAGGAGCTTGACGACCCCGCTCGGCGTCAGCCGTTCCGCGACCGCCGTGAAGCCCGCGAGGTCGGAAAAGAAGACCGTCATCACGCGCCGCTCGCCCGTCTGCGCGAACTCGCGCCGCTCGAGCAGGGTCTGCACCACGCGCGGGTCCACGTACTTGCCGAACATGTCCTTGATGGCTTCCTTCTGCCGCAGCTCCCGCACCATGTGATTGAAGGAGTCGCCGAGCTCGGCGATCTCGTCCGCGCTCTGGAGCTTGATCTCGATGTTCAGGTTGCCGCCCTCGATGGCCTTCGTCCCGCTGAGGAGGTCGTGCACCGGTTTCACCAGGCTCCGCGTGATGTAGGCGGCGAAGAGCAGGCCCAGGAACACCGCGGCGATCGTGATGCCCCAGGAGAGCACCCGCACCCGCTGCTCCATGTGCTGCGCGCGCTCGGCCGAGCTTCGCGTGGCGGCATGGATGATGTCGGTGACGTCCGAGATCTCCCGGGACACCGCCGCGCGATTCTGCTCCACGTTGGCGCGGATCACCGATCGCACGCGTTCCTCGGCGGGGCTCTGGCGGACCAGCATTTCCTTGAGATAGTCCTCGAATGCCGCATGCAGCTGCGCCCGCGCCGGTGCGATCTCGGAGACCTGGATGCGAAGGTTCGCAAAGAGCTCGACCTGGTCGCGGTCCGCTTGCACCGCTTCGAGCGCGCGCGCCTGGGCGACCATTGCGCCGGCGCGCTCGAGCTGCCTGTCGGAACAAAGCTTGATGAGCTCGTAGAGGACGAGCTGCTGGTCGGCGAGCGGCGCCGGGGACTGGCGGATCTTCCCTCCCGCGACGCGCATGGCGTTGCTGTCGCAGCCGCCGGCGTCCTTGACGCTCGCGTCGGCGGCTGCCCGCGCCGCCGGGAGCGACATCTTCGGGACATTCGTGAAGATGCGCTCCATGAGGATGATCTCCCCCAGCCCGTTCGCGCGCACGTCGCCCATGATCTGGTCGAGCTGGATGAAATAGCTTGCGAGGAAATCGAGCTGGTCCCCGAGGCGCCGGACCTGGATCGAGGACACGAGCGTCACGCAGGCCATCATGACGAGAAGCCCGAGCGCGATGCCGAAGATCTTGAGGCTGATCGGGCGCCGCACGGCGGACAGCTTGATGGCTCTCTTTGGAGGCGCGGCCTTGTCATCCACGCTCGCGTTCATCCTTTCTCCCTGAAGGGGCGTTACCGCTCTTGCGGCGGCTTGGAGATCGAGACTGTCTCGCGCCTGGAGGCGCTCCCCGCCTCGATTCTGACATTTCGCCGCGGGACCCCATAGTGCCCGGCGAGAAATTCGATCAGCGCCTCGTTTGCCCGGCCTTCGACCGGCGGCGCCGCGAGCCGGACCTTGATGCGGCCGCCGTGCTCGCCTGCCCACTCCGTGCGCTTCGCTCCAGGCTGCACGTGCAGCTCGAGCACGATCCGCGTCATCCCAGCTGCGCCGCCGCGGGCAGCAAGCCTCGCTCGAGGACGATGGCGATGACCTGCAGGAGGACCACCAGCACGAGCGGCGTGAGGTCGAACCCGCCCACCGGCGGAATCCAGCGGCGGAAGGGGCGCAGGAAGGGCGCGGTCATTGCCTGCAGCGCGGGGGTGAACGGGGAGTAGCCCCGGAACCAGGACATGACCGCCTGGACGATGACCGCCGCCATGAGGATGTATACGCTGTATCGGAGGAGCTCGACCGCGCTGACCGCGGCAATCGCCGCGGCGCGCGGCTCGCCGCCTACGATCACGAAGCGCGCGTAGAGGCCCAGCGCCTCGAGCGCCCAGGCGAGGAGCAGCGTGGGGAGGTCATAGCCTCTCATCCCGGGAATCACCCGGCGCACCGGCATGACGAACCAGCTCGTCATCGCGAGGACGAACTGGCCGGCGGGATTCTGGAACGGCACGCGCAGCCACTGGAAGTGGAAGCGCAGCAGGAGCAGCACGACGAAGAACGTGACGACCGTGTCGACGAGGAAGACGGCGATCTGGCCGAGCATGCGCTAGACCTTCCCGTCCCCGCCCTTGCCCAGCATCGCGCCCATCTCTTCGGCTCGCCGGCTGGCCGCCTCGATGGCGCGCCTGAAGCGCTGGGCCATTTTCTCCTCGTCGAAAACCCGCAGCGCTGCCTCCGTCGTCCCGCCTTTGGAAGTCACCTGCTCGCGGAGCTCGGAAGGCGAACGCTCGGAAGAAGCGGCGAGCCTGGCGGCGCCGAGCACGGTGTGCAGGGCGAGCTTCTTCGCTTCGGCCTCCGGAATCCCGAGCGCGACCGCCGAAGCCGCAAGCTGCTCGATGAACCAGAAGACGTAGGCTGGGCCGCTCGCCGAGACCGCGGTCACCGGGTCGAGCAGGCGTTCCTCCGGAACCCAGACGACCTCTCCCACCGCCCTCAAGATCGTTTCGGCTTTTTGCTTTTCCGAAGGCTCGACATCCGAAGGGGCGAAAAGCCCGGTGATTCCCGCCGCGATCAGGGCCGGGGTGTTGGGCATGCAGCGGACGATCTTGCGATGGCCCTCGAGCCAGCGCGAGAGCGCGTCGATCGTGATGCCGGCCGCGACGCTGATCACGAGCTTGCCGCGAACGTTGCCGGCCATCGAAGCGAGCCCCGACTGCATGTCCTGGGGCTTGACGGCAAGCACGAGCACCTCCGCGCCCTGCGTCGCCGCGTCCGGTGCGGTGGAGACGCGTACGGAGAACTTCTCGGCAAGCCGCTCGCGCGCCGACGGGCTCATCTCGATGACGGAAATCGCGTTCTTGTCGAAGCCGCGCGCTATTAGCCCGCCGACGAGGGCGCTCGCCATGTTGCCGCCGCCGAGGAAGGCGATCTTCATGGCTGGAGCTCGGTCATGCCGGCGTTGGATTTCTTCGTCCGCGGGCCGAAGATCGCCGTGCCGACGCGGACCATGGTCGCGCCTTCGGAGATCGCCCGCTCCAGGTCGTCCGACATGCCCATCGACAGGGTATCAAACCCGAACTTCGGCTTGAGCGCGTCGAAGAGCATTCGCACTTCGCGAAAACGGCTGCGCGGGGCGCCCGGCTCCGGAATCGCCATCAAGCCGCGAAGGCGGAGGTTCTTCAGTTTGACGATTTCGTTACAGAGGGAAGGCGCTTCCCGAGAGGAAATGCCCGACTTCGTCCCTTCCCCCGAAGCATTGATCTGGACGAGCACGTTGAGGGGCGGCAAGCCCTCGGGGCGCTGCTCGGAAAGCCGGCGTGCAATTTTTTCACTCGCAACGGTCTGGACCCAGTGGAAGCGCTCCGCAACGGCGCGCGTCTTGTTGCTTTGGAGCGGGCCGATGAGGTGCCATTGCAGCCCGGAGGGAAGAAGCGCCATCTTTTCCAGCGCTTCCTGCACGTAGTTCTCGCCGAAGGCTTCCTGGCCCGCCGCGATCGCCTCGCGAATCCGCTCCACGCTCTGCCCCTTGGAGACCGCCAGCAAAGTGGCCGCGCCGATTCGCTTGCGGATCGCTTGCAGGTTGTCGGCGATTGTTGCCATAATGGCCTGAAATCCCGGCGGAATTCTCCTTATTTTTCAAGCCGCCGGCCCGGGAGGCATTCTAATGGATCTCACCGAGCTGCTCGCCTTCGTCGTCAAGAACAAGGCGTCCGACCTGCACCTGTCCTCGGGCCTCCCGCCGATGATCCGCGTCCATGGCGACGTGCGGCGCATCAACGTCCCGGCGATGGAGCACAAGGACGTCCACGGGATGATCTACGACATCATGAACGACGGGCAGAGGAAGTTCTACGAGGAAAACCTCGAGTGCGACTTCTCGTTCGCCGTGCCGAACCTCGCGCGCTTCCGCGTCAACGCCTTCGTGCAGCAGCGGGGCGCCGCGGCGGTGATGCGCACGATTCCCTCGAAGATCCTCTCGCTCGAGGACCTCAAGTGCCCGGGGATCTTCAAGGACATCGCCGACCAGCCGCGCGGCATCGTGCTCGTCACCGGGCCGACCGGCTCGGGCAAGTCGACCACGCTCGCGGCGATGGTGAACCACATCAACGAGAACGAGCACGGCCACATCCTCACGATCGAGGACCCGATCGAGTTCGTGCACGAGTCGAAGAAGTGCCTGATCAACCAGCGCGAGGTCGGCCCGCACACGCTGTCCTTCTCGAACGCGCTGCGCTCGGCGCTGCGCGAAGACCCGGACGTGATCCTGGTGGGCGAGATGCGCGACCTCGAGACGATCCGCCTCGCGCTCTCGGGCGCGGAGACCGGCCACCTGGTGTTCGGCACGCTGCACACGTCTTCCGCGGCCAAGACGATCGACCGGATCGTCGACGTCTTCCCGGCGGCGGAAAAAGAAATGGTGCGCGCGATGCTCTCGGAGTCGATCCGCGCCATCATTTCCCAGACGCTGGTGAAGACGAAGGACGGCGCGGGCCGCGCCGCGGCGCACGAGATCATGATCGGCACGCCCGCGATCCGGAACCTGATCCGGGAGAACAAGATCGCGCAGATGTACTCGGCGATCCAGACCGGGCGCCAGCTCGGCATGCAGACGCTCGACCAGAACCTCCAGGAGCTCGTTCAGAGGAACGTGATCTCGAACTCCGAGGCGCGCGGCAAGGCGGCGAACAAAGAGAACTTCCCGGGGAACTAGGCATGGAACGCGAACAGGCAACGAAGTTCATCTACGACCTCCTGCGCGCGCTGGTCGCGAAGAAGGGCTCCGACCTCTTCATCACCGCCGACTTCCCTCCGGCGATGAAGATCGACAGCAAGATGACCCCCGTGTCGCAGCAGGCGCTCACGGCCCAGCACACCGCCATGCTGGCGCGCTCGGTGATGAACGACAAGCAGGCGGCCGAGTTCGAGGCGAGCAAGGAATGCAACTTCGCCATCGCGCCCGCCGGCATCGGCCGCTTCCGCGTGAACTGCTTCGTGCAGCAGGGTCGCGTCGGCATGGTGATGCGCGTGATCACGACCACGATTCCGAACTTCGACGACCTCAAGGTCCCGGCAGTCCTCAAGGACGTCATCATGACCAAGCGCGGCCTCGTGCTGGTCGTCGGGGGCACGGGCTCGGGCAAGTCGACCACCCTCGCGGCGATGATCGGCTACCGCAACGAGAACACGCACGGCCACATCATCACGATCGAGGATCCGGTCGAGTACGTCCACCCGCACCGGAACTGCATGATCACGCAGCGGGAAGTCGGCGTGGACACCGATTCCTGGGAAGCGGCGCTCAAGAACACGCTGCGCCAGGCGCCCGACGTGATCCTGATCGGCGAGATCCGCGACATGGAAGTGATGGAGCACGCGATCGCTTTCGCCGAGACCGGCCACCTCGCGCTCGGTACGCTGCACGCCAACAACTCCAACCAGGCGATGGACCGGATCATCAACTTCTTCCCGGAGGCGCGGCGCCACCAGCTCCTCATGGACCTTTCGCTCAACCTGAAGGCGGTGATCTCGCAGCGCCTGATCCCGGTGAAAGAGGGCAAGGGCCGCGCCGCGGCGGTAGAGGTGCTCCTCAACTCGCCGCTCATCTCCGACCTCATCTTCAAGGGCGAGATCCACGGCATCAAGGAAATCATGAAGAAGTCGAAAGAGCTCGGCATGCAGACCTTCGACCAGGCGCTCTTCGACCTCTACGAGGCCGGGCGCATCAGCTACGAGGACGCGCTTCGCTTCGCCGACTCGACGAACGAGGTCCGGCTGAACATCAAGCTGAACAGCAAGGAAGCAAAGGGCGCCGACCTCA
>JAFAGU010000036.1 GCA_019237595.1 Betaproteobacteria bacterium
AGGCGCGCTGCTCGATGATGCGCTGGGCGCCGCGCACGAGCCATCCCTCGCTCACGCCGAAGTCCTCCTCCGCGGGCGGCGCGCCGAGGCCGAACGTGCAGATCTTGCGCCCAGGCTGGCGCATGGCGAGCGAGCGCGGATCGTCGCGGTTTAGCACCTGCTCGCCCGCGCCGAGGAAGATGCGCGCCTTCGCGGCGCCATACTCGGCGAGGCTCCGGTACCGGTCGAGGTGGTCCTCGCTGAGGTTCAGCATTGCGGCGGCGTTCGGCTTGAGCGACCAGGTTGTCTCGAGCTGGTAGCTCGAGAGCTCGAGGACCCAGACCGCCGGCAGGCGGTTCGCCTGCTTTCTTTTCAGGAGCGAATGCAGGGCGGCGGGGCCGATATTTCCGGCGACCTCGCAATCGATGCCCGCCGCGCGCACCAGATGCCCCGTAAGCGACGCCACGGTCGTCTTCCCGTTCGTGCCCGTGACGGCGAGTACCTTGGACGCCGAGCGCGTGCGGACGCTCCAGGCGAAGAGCTCGATGTCGCCGGCCACCGGTATCTTTTTTTCGACCGCTTCTCGAACGATCGCTTCGTCGAGCGAAAGGCCCGGGCTGACGCACAGAAGATCGATGCCCGCGAGCAATGCGGGGGCGAACGGACCGGCATGGAACTCGCCCTTGAAATCCCCGAGCTGCGGCGGCCTCGCGCGCGTGTCGGCGACCCGCACGCGGCCCCCTTCGTGCTCGATCCAGCGAGCCGCGGAAAGCCCGCTGTCGCCCAGGCCGAGGACGAGGACGTTCCTGCCCTTCAGGTTCGAGGCGCTCGGCGCGGGCAGGAGGGAGAAAACCGGTTCCCGCATCATCGGAGCTTGAGCGTCGACAAGCCGAAGAGCACGAGCATCATGGTGATGATCCAGAAGCGCACCACGACCTGGCTTTCCTTCCACCCCTCGAGCTCGTAGTGGTGGTGGAGCGGCGCCATGCGGAAGATCCGCTTGCCGCCGGAGTACTTGAAGTAGAGCACCTGGATCATCACCGAGAGCGTCTCGGCGACGAACACGCCGCCCATGATGAAGAGCACGATCTCCTGGCGGGTGATCACCGCGATCGTGCCGAGCGCCCCGCCGAGCGCGAGCGCGCCGACGTCGCCCATGAACACTTCGGCCGGATAGGCGTTGAACCAGAGGAAGCCGAGGCCCGCGCCCGCGAGGGCGCCGCAGATGACGGCGAGCTCCCCCGCTCCCGGGATGTAGGGAAGGCCTAGGTACTTGGAGAACCCGGCGTGGCCTGCCACGTAGGCGAAGATGCCGAGCGCGCTGCCCACGAGCACGGTCGGCATGATTGCGAGCCCGTCGAGGCCGTCGGTGAGGTTCACCGCGTTCGAGGTCCCGACGATGACGAAGAACGTAAGGACGATGAACCCGGCGGTACCCAGCGGATAGGCGACGAACTTGAAGAACGGCACGATCAGCTGGTTGAGCGCCGGCGTGCTCTGCGAGAGGTACGCGAGGTAGCCCGCCGCGGCGACCCCGATGAGGGATTGCCAGAAAAGCTTTGCCCTGGGCGAGAGGCCCTTCGGGTTGCGGTGCACGACCTTGCGGTAGTCGTCCACCCAGCCCACGACGCCGAACCCGAGGGTCACGAGGAGGACGGTCCATGTGAAGCGGTTCGCGAGATCGCCCCAGAGGAGCGTCGTGAGCACGATCGAGACGAGGATGAGCGCGCCGCCCATCGTCGGCGTGCCCGCTTTCGTGAGGTGCGAGCGCGGGCCGTCGTCGCGCACGGCCTGGCCGATCTTGTACGCGGTGAGCTTGCGGATCACGTACGGACCGAGGATGAGGGAGATCGCGAGCGCCGTGAGGCATGCGAGCACCGCCCTGAGCGTGATGTAGTTGAAGACGTTGAAGAGCCGGACGTCCCGGGCGAGCCATTGCGCGAGCTCGAGCAGCATCAGTGCCCTCCTTGCGCGCGCGCGCCGGTGAGGGCGGCGACGACGCGCTCCATCTTCATGAACCGCGATCCCTTGACGAGCACCGTCTTCGCCGCGACCGATCTCGCCAGGTCATCCACCGAGGCGAAGTGTCGCGCGCCCTCGCCGAACGCTTCCACCGCGTGCCGGGTCGCCTCGCCAAGTGCGTACAGCGAGTCGATTTTTTTCGACGAAGCGTAGGAACCGACCTCGCGGTGGAACTGCTCCCCCTGCGCGCCGACTTCGCCCATGTCGCCGAGCACGAGCGCCGTGGGTCCCTGGCACCCGGCGAGGACGTCGATCGCCGCACGCACCGAGTCGGGGTTGGCGTTGTAGGTGTCGTCGATCACGGTCGTCCCGCCCTTCCCCTGCTTCACCTGCAGGCGGCCGGTATACGGGCGAAACGCCGTGAGGCCTTGCGCGATCTTTTCCGGAGAAATATCCAGCGAGAAACCGCAGGCGGCCGCGGCGAGCGCATTGCGCACGTTGTGCACCCCGGGAATGGCGAGCGTCGCGCGCGCGGCGCCTGCCGGGGTGCGGATCGTGATCTCGCTGGTGAGCGGCTTGAGCGCATAGCCGCCGGTCACCGCGGCAGTGCCCTCCAGCGCGAAGTCCACGATGCGCCGCGTCCCGGCGTGCCGCCGGAAGACGGCGGCGCGCGCGTCGTCTGCGTTCACCACCGCCACGCCGTCCGCGGGCAGAGAGTCGTACACGGCGGCATTTTCCTCCGCGACATCGTCGACGGACTTCATGAACTCGAGGTGCTCGCGCTGGGCGTTGTTCACGAGCGCCGCCGAAGGGCGCGCGAGCGAAGCGAGGTAGCCGATCTCGCCGGGGTGGTTCGTGCCGAGCTCGATCGCGCAGAACCGGTGCGCAGCCCGCAGCCTCAGGAGCGTCAGCGGCACGCCGATGTCGTTGTTCAGGTTGCCGCGGGTGTACAGGACGCTGTCCTCCCCTGCGTGCGCGACGAGGATGGCAGCGAGCATTTCCTTCACCGTCGTCTTGCCGTTCGAGCCCGCCACCCCTACGAGCTTCGGCGAAAGGCGGGCGCGCCAGCCGCGCGCGAGCTCGCCGAGCGCACGCTTCGTGTCGTCGACGACGACGACGGGAAGCGGATGGGCGCCCGCATAGGCGCCATCGACGAGCGCGGCGACGGCACCCGCCCTGGCGGCGGCCTCGAGGAACGCGTGGCCGTCGAAGCGCTCGCCGCGCAGAGCGACGAAGAGATCGCCCGGCGCGATGGTTCGCGTATCCGTCGACACGCCCGTGAAAAATGCGTCGCCACCGCTCGCTCGGCCGTGGATGAGCGCCGCTGCGTCCGCGAGCGCCATCATCGCCCCCCCCTGCTCGCGAGCGCATCGCGCGCGGCGCCTGCGTCGGAGAACGGCTCGCGCCGCCCGGCGATCTCCTGATACTCCTCGTGCCCTTTTCCGGCGATCAGCACCACGTCGGCTTCCGAAGCCGAGCGGACGGCCGCGGCGATCGCCTCCCGGCGATCGGGTTCGCGTTCGTGCGCGCCGCGCATCCCGCGCTCGATCGCGGCGATGATGGCGAGCGGGTCTTCCCCGCGCGGGTTGTCGGAGGTGACGAAGACCCGGTCCGCGAGGCGCGCCGCCACCTCGCCCATGATGGGCCGCTTCGCCGGATCACGGTCGCCGCCTGCGCCGAACACGACCACGAGCTTTCCGCCGCGCTGCTCGGCCGCCGGGCGAAGCGCAGCAAGCACTTTCTCGAGCGCGTCGGGAGTGTGCGCGTAGTCGACCACCACCATCGGCCGCTCGCCGATCTTCTCCATCCTGCCCGGGACGCGCGGCAGCTTTCGCACGCTCGCGAGCGCCTCGTCGAGCGTGAGCCCGTAAGCGCGAAGGACGCCCACCACGCCGAGGACGTTCAGCACGTTGAAGCGCCCGACCTGCCCGGTATCGACCCCTTCCAGAAGCGTCGGCGCGAGGTATTCATCCACCTCTACGACCGGGCGCGTGCTCCATCCGTAGCCAATGACACGCAAGCGACTTTTTGTCCTTTGCGCCAACTGCGCGCCGAACGCGTCGTCGACGTTGATAACCGCCGCGGAAAGGCCGGGGACATCGAAGAGTCGCGCCTTCGCCTCGCCGTACGCCTCCATCGAGCCGTGGTAATCGAGATGGTCGTGCGAAAGGTTCGTGAAGAGAGCGCAGTCGAACGCAATGCCGCTGACGCGGCCCTGCACCAGCCCGTGCGAGGAGACTTCCATCGCCACGACCTTCTTCCCCGCATCGACGAAGCCGCGCAGCAGGCGCTGCAGCTCGAGCGCATCCGGCGTGGTATTGGGCAGGGGCGCGAGCTTGCCGGGCTCGCCGTACCCGAGCGTGCCGACGACGGCGCCCGGCGCACGGGCGGAAAGCGCGGCCGCGATCCAGTGGCTGCACGAGCTCTTGCCGTTGGTGCCGGTCACGCCGCAAACCCAGAGCTCGTCCGACGGACGGCCGTAGAACTCGCCCGCCAGCTCGCCGGCCCCCGCCTTGAGGTCACGCACGGCGACGTTGGGCAAGCGCCACTCGGGGCGCCACTCGAACGCCCGCTCTTCCCAAACCACGGCCGAGACGCCGCGCTGGAGCGCATCGGGAATGAACCGGCGTCCGTCGGACGTCTCGCCCGGATAGGCGAAGAAGGCAGTGCCGGGCCCCGCCGCCCGGCTGTCGGAGCACAGGCGCTCGATCACGGCGCCCTGCTCCCGGAGCGCGCGAAAGACGTCATTCAAGCGTCTTCCCGCATCTAGGTGCTCTCCCGCGCATCGTCGTCGCCCTCGCCGGGGAGCTGGATCGGCTCGAGCGGCGCATCGTAGGGCTCGCCGACGGTCCGCAGCGCGCCCTGCATGACCTGCGCGAAGACGGGGGCGGCCACCGAACCGCCGTAGTACTGGCCCGCCGAAGGCTCGTCGACCATCACGGCAAAGAGAAGGCGCGGCGCCGACGCGGGCGCGAAGCCGACGAAGGACGAGAGGTACTTGTTGGCTGCGTACGCCCCGTTCTCCTGCTTGTGGGCAGTGCCGGTCTTCCCGGCCACGCGCCAGCCCATGATTCTTGCGCGCGGAGCGGTCCCGCCGTTCTGGACCGCAAGCTCCAGCATGGCGCGCACCGCGCGCGCCGTTTCGGTGGACACGATCTTCTCCCCGCTCGCGAACGTTGTGGCTTTGACCAGCGTGAGGGGCACCAATTCCCCATCGGTGGCGAACACCGTGTACGCGTGCGCGAGTTGCAGGAGGCTCACGGCGATGCCGTGCCCGTACGCCATCGTCGCCTGCTCGATCGGCTGCCAGGTGCGCGAAGGCCTGAGCCTGCCCGATGCCGCGCCGGGGAATCCGACCGGCGGCGCGGCACCGAAGCCCACGCGCCTGAAGAAGTCCCACATTGCCTCGCGCGGCAGCCCGAGCGCGATCTTCGCGGCGCCGACGTTCGAGGACTTCTGGATCACCTGCGCCACCGTCATTGCCGCCGCCGGGTGCGAATCATGGATGGTGTAGCGGCCGATGGTCATTCGACCGCCGGCGGTGGGGATCAACGTCCCGGGCTGGACCTTGCCGGACTCGAGCGCCGCGGCCACGGTGAAAGGCTTGAGCGTCGAGCCGGGCTCGAACATGTCGGTGACGGCGCGGTTTCGCAGTTGCGCGCCGGAAAGCCGCGTCCGGTTGTTCGGGTTGTACGAGGGGACGTTCGCGAGCGCGAGGACTTCGCCGGTGCGCACGTCGACGAGCACGGCGGCCGCGGCCTTTGCGCGGTGCGCTTCCACGGCCGCCTTGAGGGCGCCGAAGACGAGGCTTTGCAGCCGGGCGTCGATGGAGAGCGTGAGATCGGCCCCGGCCTGCGCGGCGCGGATGGATTCGACGTCTTCCACGATCTGGCCCAGGCGATCCTTGATGACGCGCCGGCTTCCCGCACGCCCGCCGAGGAGCGCCTGATGGGAAAGCTCGACGCCCTCCTGGCCTGCGTCATCCACACCGGTGAAGCCGACAATGTGAGCGGTTACTTCGCCAGCGGGGTAGTAACGCCGATATTCCTGCTGCTCGTGAACGCCCTTGATACCGAGCGCGGCCACCGCCTCGGCCGTTTCCGGGGAGACCTGGCGCTTGAGGTAAACGAAATCCCGCGAACCGTCGCTCAGGCGGCGGTCGATCTCGCCGGCATCCATGACGAGCAGCGAAGCGACCTTCTTCCGCTGCGTGCTGCCGAGCGACACATCGGATGGAATGGCCCAGATCGACTTCACCGGCGTGGAAACGGCCAGCGCCTCGCCATTGCGATCGAGGATCCGGCCGCGCGTGGCCGGCACCTCGAGAACGCGGGCGTACCTCGCCTCGCCCTTCTCCTGCAGGAAATCGGTCTTCACGGCCTGCAGGTAGAGCGAGCGCCCCGCGATCAGGAGGAAGCCGGCGACGAGCGCCGCGAGCACGAAGCGCGCGCGCCACACCGGCATCCGCACGAGGCCTTGCGCCGCCGCAGCCACGGGCCCCTACCGACTCGCCGCCGGCTGGACGATCCGCACGCGGCGGGGGTCGGCGGGCCGCAGCCCGAGGCTCCCGGCGGCGATCTTCTGCACGCGCTGGTGCAGGCCCCACGTGCTCGCCTCGAGCTGCAGCCGTCCGTAGTCGACGTCGAGCTCGCGCGATCGGTTCTGCTCGCGCTCGATCTCCGAGAAGAGCTTTCGCGAGCGATGCTGCGAGGTGACGAGCCCGATCGCGCAGGCGACGAGAACCGCGAGGAGGAGGAGGTTCAGTTTCGCCACCGCGCGTCGGGCTCGATTCGAAATTCAGACTGGGTGCGTTCGGCGACGCGCAGGGTCGCGCTGCGCGCCCTGGGGTTCGCCTTCACTTCGGCGGCCGCGGGCCGTACCGCCCGGCCGATGATCTTGAGCGCCGGCGCTGGCATTTCGCTGGCGCGAAGCGGCAGCTTCCGGGGCACTTCGGGGCGGGCCTGGCCCTGCATGAAGCGCTTGACGATGCGGTCCTCGAGCGAATGGAAGCTGATCACGGCGAGGCGCCCGCCCGGGGCAAGGCGCGCGGTGGCGCGCGGCAGCGTCAGCGACACTTCCTCAAGCTCCCGATTGACGTGAATCCGTAGAGCCTGAAAGGTGCGCGTCGCCGGGTCCTGGCCCGGCTCGCGTGTGCGGACCGCCTCACCCACGAGATCGGCCAGTTGCCGGGTACGGAGGAGCGGTTCGCGGCGCCGAGCAGCAACAATCGCCGCTGCAATCTGTTTAGCAAACCGTTCTTCGCCATAGTCCCGGAGCACCTCCGTTATTTGTTGTTGTTCTGCGGTGGCGAGCCATTCAGCGGCGCTCGGGCCGCTCGCCGGGTCCATGCGCATGTCGAGGGGGCCGTCGGCGCGAAAGGAGAAGCCGCGCGCGGGCTGGTCGAGCTGCGGCGAGGAAACGCCCAGGTCGAACAACACGCCATGTGGCTTCGGCATGTCGCGCAGGATCGTTTCGATCGAGCTGAATTTTTCCTTGAAGAACGAAAAACGGGGATCGGCGATCGAGCGCGCCGCGGCTTGCGCCTCTGGATCCCGGTCGAGCGCGACCAGACGCCCGATGGGGCCGAGCCGCTCCAAAATCAGTCGCGAGTGGCCGCCCCGACCGAACGTGGCGTCGACATAGAGACCTTCGGGCCGGATCGCCAGCGCCTCGATGGCTTCGCGCGCGAGGACCGGTCGATGCATCGGCGCCGCTCAAAGCGAGAAGTCCTCGATGCCTGCGGGCGGAGCGCCGCCGCCGGCGAGCGCCTGGGCGAGCTTCGCGTTCCAGATGCCCGAATCCCAGAGCTCGAAGTAGCGGCCCTGCCCGACCATCATCGCATCGCGCTCGAGCTTCCCGTGCATTCGC
This sequence comes from Betaproteobacteria bacterium, assembly GCA_019237595.1. Classification (GTDB taxonomy): domain Bacteria; phylum Pseudomonadota; class Gammaproteobacteria; order Burkholderiales; family SG8-39; genus SCGC-AG-212-J23. The sequence goes on from JAFAGU010000036.1 coordinate 7,810, forward strand.
AGCGCGCTCGGTAGGAGAACGCGGCCGGCGCCGTCCGCCAAGATGTGCTCCTCGAAACCGAGGAGCAGCCGCTTCCACCAGCTCGCCTGCGGATGGAAGCTCGGGAAGGCCTCGACCTTGGCCCGCACCGGCTCCCACGCCTGCGCCGGATAGATGAGCACGCAGCCGTCCGGATGCGCCGTCAGCACGAGCGCCTTTCCGGACTTGAGCAGCGCATCGCGGTGGCGCGTCGGAATGGCGATTCGCCCCTTCGCGTCGAGCGTGATGACCGCGGCTCCGTGAAACGTTTCGCCCATCCCCGTTTATCCACTTTTTCCTACCTTTTCCCACTGTAAGGGAAACCAGGGGGTGGGTCAAGCTATTTTTCCTAGATGTGACAAGTACTTAGGTAGACTTTCTGTCGTCGATTCTCTACAATATATTATCCTTATGCAACAATGGCTTGCGGTTTTAAGTGAAAGTGCCTTGTGAACAGTTTTCGCGCGAGGGAGCGGTGCGAGAATTCCACGCATGATCGATAAGAGCGTAGCGAGCGCGGAAGCCGCGCTCGCCGATGTCCCCGACGGGGCCACCGTGATGATCGCCGGCTTCGGCGGCGCCGGCCAGCCGGTGCAATTGATCGAGGCGCTCATCGCCCAGGGTGCACGCGAGCTCACCATCGTGAACAACAACGCGGGCAACGGCGACGCCGGACTTGCGGCGCTCATCGCGGCGAAGCGCGTGCGAAAGATCCTCTGCTCCTTCCCGCGCCAGGCGGACTCTTGGCACTTCGACAAGCTCTACCGGGCCGGCGGGATCGAGCTCGAGCTCGTCCCGCAGGGCACGCTCGCCGAGCGCATCCGCGCCGCGGGCGCAGGCATCGGGGCCTTCTTCACGCCGACCGCCTACGGGACGAAGCTCGCCGAAGGCAAGGAGACGCGCCGAATCGGCGAGCGCGATTACGTGCTCGAGTATCCGATCCATGCCGACTACGCGCTCGTGAAGGCCGATCGCGCCGACCGCTGGGGAAATCTCGTCTATCGCAAGTCGGCGAGGAACTTCAACCCGATCATGGCGAGCGCGGCGAAATGCACCGTCGCGCAGGTGCGCGAGATCGTGCCGCTCGGCGCGCTCGATCCCGAAGTCGTCGTCACGCCCGGCATCTTCGTGAAGCGCGTCGTGAAGATCGCCGCATCGTTGAGGAAGGCTGCATGAAGAAGCTCGACCGCAAGGAGATGGCGGCGCGCGTCGCGCGCGACATCCCGGAGGGCGCCTACGTGAACCTCGGCATCGGACTGCCGACGCTCGTCGCCGACTACCTGCCCAAGGGCAAGGACATCTTCCTCCACAGCGAAAACGGCATCCTCGGCATGGGCCCCAAGCCTCCCGAAGGCGAGCAAGACCCGGATCTCGTCAACGCGGGCAAGGAGCCGGTGACGCTGCTGACCGGCGGCGCGTTCTTCCACCACGCGGACGCATTCGCCATGATCCGCGGCCGGCACCTCGATTTCGCCGTCCTCGGGGCTTTCCAGGTCTCGGTCGCGGGCGATCTCGCGAACTGGCACACCGGCGCCCCTGACGCCATTCCCGCGGTCGGCGGCGCGATGGACCTCGCGGTCGGCGCGAAGAACGTCCTCGTCATGATGGAGCACCTGACCAAGAGCGGCGAGAGCAAGATCGTCGAGCGCTGCACCTATCCCCTCACCGGCGCCCGCTGCGTGAACCGGATCTACACCGACCTCGCCGTCATCGACGTAAAGCCCGACGGGCTCCACGTCGTCGACATGGTGGAGGGCCTATCCTTCGACGAATTGCAGCGCCTGACCGGCGTCGCGCTGAAGAAGACCGCTATTGCGGCTTGACGCCGGCCGCCTGGAGAAGGCGGCGGGTTGTTTCCAGCTCCTCGCGAACGAGCCTCGCGAATTCCGGCGCCGAAAGATCCGCGGTGGTGTTGCCCAGGCTCTCTAGCTTCGCCTTGGTCGCGGAGTCCGATACGGCCTTGCGCGCATCGGCGTTGATCTTGTTGACGAGCTCCGGACTCATGCCGGCCGGACCCCATAGCGCGACCCACAGCGCCGACTCCGCGTTCTTGACCCCCGCCTCGGCGATCGTCGGCACCTCGGGCATGGTCGGGTTGCGTTTTCCGGTGGACACGGCGAGGGCGCGAACCTTGCCGCCCTTGACGAACGAGAGCGCGGCGGAGATCGGCGCCCAGTAGCCGTCGACGTTGCCGCTCAGCATCGCGGCGACCACCTCGGGCGTGCCCTTGAACGGAATCTCGGCGACCTGGATCCCCGTCGCGGCAATGAACCGCTCGGTGCTGAGATGCGTGCCGCTGCCGATGCCGGCGTGCCCGAGGTTGAGGCTGCCGGGCTTCGCCTTCGCCGCGGTGACCACATCCATCAGCGTCCTGTAGCGCGAGTCGGCGTTGACGATCATGACGTTCGGCTGCTCGACGAAGAGCGCGATGTCGGTGAAGTCCTTGAGCGTGTCGTAGGGAAGCTTCGCGTAGATCGCCGGGTTGATCGCGTGCGCGTTCGACGTGACCAGCAGCGTGTAGCCGTCGGGCGCAGCGCGCGCCACTACCGCCGAGCCGATCGACCCGCCGGCGCCGGAGCGGTTCTCCGGGACGACCGGCTGGCCCCACATCTGCGAGAGCTTGTCCGCGACGATGCGCCCGACGATGTCGACCGCGCTGCCCGGCGTGAACGCGACGATCATCGTCACGGCTTTCACGGGGTACCCCTGCGCTTGCGCGCCGAGCGAGGCGGCCGCAAGCGCGGCCGCGATGACGCCTTTCAACCCTGCCTTCATCGCATTCCTCCTAGGATTCGGCGAGTCCGTCGCTCACCGTCTTGTTCTCGGGCTTCAACGCGATGCCCGAGGCCCTGGCCTGCATGAGGAGGAGCGTGGAGAAGTCCTCCTCCGTCATGCCATGGCCGATCATTTCCTGGACGAGGTTTCGCGTCGCGGAGGCGAGCGGCATCGGCACTCCGAAGCGGCGGCCGGCATCGAGGCCGAGGTCCAGGTCCTTGAGCAGGAGCTTCGGCGTAAAGGTCACGTGGAAATCGAGATTCACGAGCGCAGGCGTCTTGTACTTGGTGAAGGTCGATCCCATGACGCTTTTGTTGAGGAAATCGAGGAATGCGTGGCGCGGCATGCCGGCCTTCTCCGCGAGCACGGCGATCTCGCACAGGTTCTGGATCACCACCCCGAGCATCACGTTGTGGCAGATCTTGGCGATGCGGGCGAGCTCGCCCTCGCCGACGTAGCTCGAGCCCATGCCCATCATGTCGAGATAGGGCTTCGCCTGCTCGTAGGCCGATTTCGGGCCCGACACCACGAAGGTGAGCTTGCCCGCCTTGATGACCTTCGCGTTGCCGCTTACCGGTGCGGCCAGGTACTGGATCTTTTTTTCCTTCAAATACGCTCTCAGCTCGGCGGAACCCTCGAGCGAGATCGAAGAGCATTCCACCACCATCTTCGGCTTGCCCTTGCCGGAAAGCGCCTTGGCGAGCACTTGCTTCACGTCGTCATAAGTGGAGACCATGACGAAGAGGATGTCCTTGGTCGAGAGCTCCTCCAGCCGGTTCACGACCCTGGCACCCGATTTCTCGAGCGGGAGCGCCTTCTCGCGGGTGCGGTTCCAGACCGAGAGGTCGCAGCCGCCCTTCGCGAGGCGCTCGGCCATGGCATAACCCATCCGCCCGGCGCCGATCCAGCCGAGCGATGCTTCAGTACGCGTTGGCTGCCTAGTAGCGGTTTGCAATAGGCAATTCCTCCGCGGGGAAAAGCGTGATGATCTCCGCGCCGGCCGGCGTGAGGATGACCTCCTCCTCGATGCGCGCCGCCGAAGTCCCGTCTGTCGCCGGGCAATACGTCTCGACCGCGAACACCATTCCGGCCTTGAGCTCGATCGGCTCGCGGAACGAATTGAGGCGCGAGATGAGAGGCCGCTCGTGCAGCCCCAGGCCCAGGCCGTGGCAGAAGTTGAGGCCGAAGGCGTCCATTTCGTTCGCGAAGCCCGCGTCCTGCGCCTTCGGCAGCTTGGCCGCGACCTTGTCGGTCGTCATGCCGGGCTTGAGAAGGTCGATGACCCGGTCCATCCACTCGCGCGCCTTCTTGTACGCAGTGCGCTGCGCCGGCGTCGCGCGCCCGACGTTGAACGTGCGGTAGTAGCAAGTGCGGTAGCCCATGAACGACTGGATCACGTCGAAGAATGCCTGGTCGCCGGGGCGGATGAGCCGGTCGGTGAAGTTGTGGGGATGCGGGCTGCAGCGCTCGCCGGAGATCGAGTTGATGGCCTCGACGCAATCGGAGCCCATCTCGTAGAGGCGCTTCGTCGCGAGCGCGACGATCTGCGATTCCATGACGCCGGGCTTGAGCGCCTCGGCAATGTCCTGGTAGACGC
>JAFAGU010000071.1 GCA_019237595.1 Betaproteobacteria bacterium
CTACTCCTAGTACGAGAGGACCGGAGTGGACGCACCTCTGGTGTACCGGTTGTCACGCCAGTGGCATCGCCGGGTAGCTATGTGCGGAAGAGATAACCGCTGAAAGCATCTAAGCGGGAAACTTGCCTCAAGATGAGACTTCCCGGGGGCTCGACCCCCCTGAAGGGTCGTCCTAGACCAGGACGTTGATAGGCAGGGTGTGCAAGGGCCGTAAGGCCTTCAGCTAACCTGTACTAATTGCCCGTGCGGCTTGACCCTATAACCGTGAGCACTGCGCATGCGCGGTGATCATGGCGGGGCGCTTGGCGCAATCAATACCCGAGACGGAGCTTCGGCTCCACGAGACTTCACTTCTTCAACCTTCTACCTGGCGGCTACAGCAGCCTGGAACCACGCCTTCCCATCCCGAACAGGACCGTGAAACGGGTTTGCGCCGATGATAGTGTGCAATCGCGCACGCGAAAGTAGGTTACCGCCAGACCATCTTCGAACAGAAAGCCCCGGACTCGAGAGAGTGCCGGGGCTTTTTGTTGCCTAAGCCGCGAGGCTACATGACGCCGGAAGCGACCGCGGGATGCTGCTCCAGCACGCCGGCGATCAGGTCGAGGGCGGTGCGACACTGATGGCGGTCGACCGCGCCGCCCAGGCAGACGCGCACCGCCTGCGGCGGCGTCTCGGTGACGGCGAACGAGTCGCTGCCGACGACGCCGATGCCGCGCGCGCGCAGGTGCGCGGCGAACTCGACGCGGCTCCAGTGCGGCGGCAGCGCGAGCCACAGGTGAAAGGCTTCCGGCTGCGAGGCGTAGCTTCCGGCGGGCAGCGCCTGCGCGGCGAGTCTCTGGCGCCGTGCCGACTCCTCGCGCACCGCACCGAGAATCGCGTGCGCCGTACCGTCCTCGATCCACCGCGTCGATAGCGCCGTCGTGATCGGCGAGGCCATCACGGTCATCGCGCGCAGGGTGGTGGCGATGCGCTGCGCCTGGCGCGCATCCGGCGCGGCGAGATAGGCGATGCGCAGACCCGCGCCGACGAACTTGGCGAGGCCGCTCACGTAGAAGGTGCTCTCCGGCGCGAGCTCGGCAATGGTGCGCGGCGCGCGCGCGGGCAACAAGCCGTACGCATCGTCCTCGATGATCCAGACATTGTGCTGGCGCGCGGTCTCGGCGACGGCGAGCCGCCGCGCCTCCGACATGACGGCGGTGGTGGGATTGAGCAGCGTCGGATTGAGGTAGAGCGCTTTCGGCGCGTGCTTCGCGCAGGCCGCGGCGAACGCCTCCGGATCGATGCCTTCGGCGTCGAGCGGCAGGCCGACGAGCTCGACGCCGAGATGCGAGGCGATCGCCTTCGCGCCCGGATAGGTCAGCGCCTCGGTGCACATCACCTCGCCCGGGCGCACCAGCACGCTGATCAGCGCGAGCAGCGCGCTTTGCACGCCCGGGCACACGAGCACCCGCTCGGGCGCGAGGCCCGGCAAGTGCGGCTCGAGCAGGCGGATGCCCGCCTCCCGGTCCGCGCGCGTGCCGCCGAAGTCCTGGTAGCGCAGCAGCTCGTGCATGTCCATGCGCTGCTGCAGCTCCGCGAGACCGTTCTGCATGCGCAGCATGAGCGCCGGGTCCTGCGGCTCCGGAGGCAGGTTCATCGTCATCTCGACCAGCCCGACGAAGCCGAGGCTGCGCACCGGCGCGGTGGTGCTCGACGCGGGCTTGACGAACGTGCCGCGTCCCGAGCGCGCATCCACCAGGCCGCGGCGGCGCGCCTCGGCGTAAGCGCGCGCGACGGTGGTGTAGTTCAGGCCGAGCTCGCTCGCGAGCGCGCGCAGCGGCGGCAGGTTCTCGTTCGCCGCCAGCCGGCCTGCCTGCATGTCTGCGGCGATCGCGTCGGCGATCGCGAGATAGGCGGGTTTGCCGCTCTGCGCGACGTATTTCGACCAGCGCGCGGTGTTGTCGGCCATCCCCGCTATGCACCAAATTCGCTTCGGATCGAGCTGCGTTGCACCGTTATGCGCAATGCGGAAAGTCTTCGCGACGACGATGGCAGCCCGTCTTCTCGCTCGCTCGCGCCGAGGCCCTGCCGAAAAACTTCAGCAAATACATCCCGCAAAACGTTGATCGGATTTTGATCGCACGCTGATCGAGCGACGACTGGCATGCGTTGTGCTCCCTTCGCTGAGCAGAGCGCAAGCAAGAAGCGTGACAGCGATCGCGGCTTGATCGCATTCGACAACCAGGGAAAGGAACCAGGCGATGCCCGCAGTCTCCGCAATGAAGCACAAGAAAGGCGATTTCCTCGTCGACTACGAGGAGAAGGTTTTCGAGGACGTGAAGGCCAAGCCCGGCGAGAAGGCGCTCGTCACCTTCCACACTGTCGCGTTCGAAGGCTCGATCGGCTTCGTCAACCTGCTGCAGGCGACGCGGCTGAAGCGCAAGGGCTTCGACACGTCGGTGCTGCTCTACGGGCCGGGCGTCACGCTCGGCGTGCAGCGCGGCTTCCCCACGCTTGGTGCCGACGCCTTTCCCGGTCATCACAACTTCAACAACCAGATCGTCAAGTTCATGGACGAGGGCGGCAAGGTGTACGCGTGCCGCTTCGCGCTGCAGGCACTGTACGGCCACGGCGAGGGCGCGCTCATTCCCGGCATCCGCCCGATCAACCCGCTCGACGTGCTCGACCTCATCCTCCTGCACCGGCGCGACGACGCGTTCATGGTCCACACCTGGACGGTGTAGCGCATGGGCAAGGGCACGACATTGCGCGTCGCGGCGGTCCAGCTCTCTCCCGTGCTGGACAGCGCCGATGGCACCGTCGAGAAGGTGCTCGCCGCGATTCGCGAGGCCGCCGCCGAAGGCGTGCGGCTCGTCGTCTTTCCCGAGACGGCGGTGCCCTACTACCCGTATTTCTCGTTCGTCGTCCCGCCGGTCGCGATGGGGGCCGAGCACATGCGCTTGTACGAGCGCGCGGTGAAAGTGCCGGGACCGGTGACCGAAGCCGTGGCGTCGGCCGCGGCGGAGCACGGCATGGTGGTCGTGCTGGGCGTGAACGAGCGCGATCACGGCTCCCTCTACAACACCCAGCTCGTGTTCGACGCCGATGGCCGGCTCGCGCTCAAGCGCCGCAAGATCACGCCCACCTATCACGAGCGCATGGTCTGGGGACAGGGAGACGGCAGCGGCCTGCGCGTGGTCGACACTGCCGCGGGCCGCGTCGGCGCGCTCGCCTGCTGGGAGCACTACAACCCGCTCGCGCGCTACGCGTTGATGGCGCAGCACGAGGAGATCCATTGCGGCCAATTCCCCGGCTCGCTGGTCGGCCCGATCTTCGCCGAGCAGATGGAGGTGACGATGCGCCACCACGCGCTCGAGTCGGCCTGCTTCGTCGTCCACGCCACCGGCTGGCTGACGGAAGAGCAGGTCGCCGGCATCGGCACCGAGCCGGCGCTGCGCAAGGCGCTGCGCGGCGGCTGCTACACCGCGATCATCTCGCCCGAGGGCACGCATCTCTGCCCGCCGCTACGCGAGGGCGAGGGCCGCATCGTCGCCGACCTCGACCCTGCGCTCATCACCAAGAGGAAACGCATGATGGACTCGGTCGGCCACTACGCGCGCCCCGAGCTCCTCAGCCTGCGCCACAACAAGACGTCCTGGAGCCCCGCCCATGAAGCCTTCCAACCGCAACCTCTTGCCGTCGCGACAGCTCGCCACGGAGATCCAGTCACTGGGTCTGCGGCTCGCTGACCCCGCCGCGGGCGCGCCTGGCCGGCGCGGCGGCGCCGGCCCGTCGGATCACAAGGCGGTGAACGTGAACGGCCGCACGCTGATGATCCCGATCCATACGGCGCCGGCGAAGGCGTCGCCCTACTTCGCAGAGGCGCCCGGCGCCGACGGCACGAGCGCGCTCTTGCGCGACGGCGTCGAAGTGGCGCGCATCGGCTTCCCGGCCAGCCCGCGCTTCTACAGGCTGCAGACCTTGGACGGCGTACCCTACTGGATGATCGCGCAGCTGCACAGCGCCGACGTCCTCGCCACGACCGTGCTGCAGACTTGCGTGCGCTACGGCAACCGCAAAACGACCTGCCAGTTCTGCGCGATCGGCCAGTCCCTCGCCGCCGGCCGCACCATCAACCGCAAGACGCCGGAGCAGCTCGCCGAAGTTGCGCGCGCCGCGGTGTTGCTCGACGGCGTGACGCACATGGTGATGACCACCGGCACGCCGAACTTCAAGGACCGCGGGGCGCAGATCCTGTGCGAAAGCGCGTTCGCGGTGAAGGCGGCAGTGGAGCTGCCGATCCAGGGGCAATGCGAGCCGCCCGACGACCCGGTGTGGTTCCGCCGCATGAAGGCGGCCGGCATCGACGCGCTCGGCATGCATCTCGAGGCGGTCACGCCCGAGGTGCGCGCACGCATCATGCCGGGCAAGGCGAGCGTGAGTATCGACCACTATCTCGCCGCCTTTGCCGAGGCGGTCGCCGTCTTCGGCCGCGGCTAGGTCAGCACCTATATCCTCGCCGGCCTGGGCGATACGACGCCGGCAATCCTCACGATGTGCGAGAAGATCGTGGCGCTCGGTGTCTACCCGTTCGTCGTGCCCTTCGTGCCGATCGGCGGCACGCCCCTCGAGAACCATGCGGCGCCCGACGCCCTCTTCATGCGCGGCCTGCTCGAGCCGCTCGGCAGGATGCTCGCCCGCGCAGGGCTGCGCTCGAGCGACATCAAGGCCGGCTGCGGCAAGTGCGGCGCCTGCTCGACCCTCTCCGCGTACGAGTAGGCGTGGAACAGCCCGTCGAGATCGCCAAGCCGCCCCTTCCGCCCTTCACGCTGGAGACGGCCAAGGCCAAGATCCAGGCCGCCGAGGACGCGTGGAACACGCGCGACCCGGAGCGCGTCGCGCTCGCCTACACCCTCGACACGGAATGGCGTAACCGCGCCGAGTTCCTCACCGGACGTGATGAGATCAAAGCGTTCCTGCGCCGCAAATGGGCGAAGGAGCTCGACTACCGCCTGCGCAAGGAGCTCTGGACGTTCGCGGACAACCGCATCGCGGTGCGCTTCGAGTACGAGTTCCACGACGATTCGGGCCAGTGGTTCCGCGCCTATGGCAACGAGAACTGGGAGTTCGCGCCGAACGGCCTCATGCGCCGGCGCTTCGCCAGCATCAACGACCTGCCGATCTCCGAGGCCGCGCGCAAGTTCCGCTGGGAAAGGAAGGCCTGACGCCATGCTGCTCCTCGAGCCGCCATTCGCGTTCCAACCGGTCGACTACCGCGTGCGGATCGCGCGCGAGGAATGGGAGCGGCGCGGCTGCGCGGCGCTTCGCCGCGCGGTGTTCTGCGATGAGCAGCAGATCTTCCACGGCGACGACGCCGATGAGTGGGACCGCGTCGCGCTGCCGATCGCCGCGTCCTACTGCGTGCTCGGCGCGCCCGAGCAGGTCGTCGGCACGGTGCGCATCGGCGAGATCGAGCCCGGCCTGTGGCAGGGCTCGCGCCTGGCCGTGCACCGAGACTTCCGGCGCGTCGCCTCGCTCGGCACCGAGCTGATCCGCCACGCCGTCTGCAGCGCGCATGCACGCGGCTGCCGCCGCTTCATCGCCCACGTGCAGGAGCAGAACGTGCCGCTGTTCCTGCGCCTGGCCTGGAGGAGCCTCGAGCGTGTGACGCTGCACGGCCGGCCGCACCACCTCATGCAGGCCGACCTCGCCGCCTATCCGCCGCGCGCGGCGGAGGAGGTGGCCTTCGTCGCCGAGCTGCGCCGGGCGGCGTGATGCTCGACGAGATCGCCGCCGCGCTGCGGGCGAGCCGCGGCCTCGCGCACAAGTCCGACATCGCGGCGGTGATGCGCACGCTCGCCCTCGGTCCGCCGAGCCGCGTCGGCGGCGAAGCGGTGCCGATCGGCGACGACTGCGCGGCGATCCGCGACGGCGACGGCTGGCTGCTCTTCGCCATCGAGGGGCTGCTGAACGAGTTCGTGCAGCGCGAGCCGTGGTTCGCCGGCTACTGCGCGGTGATGGTGAACCTGAGCGACGTCTACGCGATGGGCGGACGGCCGATCGCCGTGGTCGATGCGGTCTGGACGGATGGCCTGGAGCGCGCCGCGCCGATCGTGGAGGGAATGAACGCTGCGGCGCGCGCGTACGGGGTTCCGATCGTCGGCGGCCACACCAACTGCCGCAGCAACCAGGATCAGCTCGCGGCGGCCGTCCTCGGCCGCACGCGGCACCTGCTCACCAGCTTCGACGCGCGCCCCGGCGACGTGCTGCTCGCCGCGATCGATCAGCGCGGCCGCTACCGCGAGCCGTATCCCTACTGGGACGCGAGCACGGAGAGCGACGCGCGGCGGCTGCGGGCCGATCTTGAGCTGCTGCCGGGGCTCGCCGAGGCGGGCCTCTGCGCGGCGGCGAAGGACGTCAGCATGGCGGGCATCGTCGGCACGGCGATGATGCTGCTCGAGTGCTCGGGCCTGGGCGGCGAGATCGATGTCGCGGCGGTGCCCAAGCCCTCCGGGGTGGCGTCCGAGCGCTGGCTGGTCTCGACCTTTCCGAGCTACGGCTTCATCCTCGCGGCGTCCGCGGCAAACGTCGCGGCTGTCGTGGCCCGCTTCGCGGCGCGCGGCATCGCCTGCGCGCCGATCGGGCATTGCGACGCTTCGCGCGCGATCCGCGTCGCGGCGGGCGGGCGCAGCCTCCCCGTCTGGAATTTCGCGGAGGCGCCTTTGATTGGGTGCGGCCATGCCTGAAGTGCGGTTTCGCGTGCGCTGGCCCGACCGCTCGCTGAGCGAATGCTATTCGCCGTCGTCGGTGGTGAAAGACTTCTTCGCCGCCGGTGCGTCCTACGATCTGGCGGACTTTCTCCAGCGCGCCCGTCGGGCCCTCGACGCGGCGAGCGAGCGCGTGCGTCTCAAGTACGGCTGGGCGTGCTCTCGCGCGCACGACCAGCTCGCCGAAATCGAGGCGACCGCCGAGCGCTATGCCCGCCTGAAGGACCCGCGCGTCACGCTCGAGGCGTTCGAAGAGGAACCGAGATGAGCGAGCGCTACCCGGTGGCGGTGATCGGCGGCGGCCAGGCGGGCCTGGCAATGAGCTACGTGCTCAAGCGGGGCGGCGTCCGGCACGTGGTGCTCGAAAGACACGGCATCGCGCATGCCTGGCGAACACAGCGCTGGGATTCTTTTTGCCTGGTGACACCAAACTGGCAGTGCCAGCTCCCCGGCCACCCTTATGCGGGCGCCGATCCGCACGGCTTCATGCTGAAGGACGAGATCATCCGTTATTTGGAAGCATACGCGGCGGCGTTCGGTCCACCGCTGCGCGAGGGCGTGGCGGTGAGCGCGCTGCGCCGCGCTGCGAGCGGCCTGTTTGAGCTGGAGACGAGCGCAGGAGAATTTGCCGCCGCGCAGGTCGTCGTCGCGGCCGGCAACTACCACGTCCCGGTCATTCCGCGTATCGCCGAGCGCCTGCCCGCGAGCATCGTGCAGCTCCACTCTTCGCAATACCGCAACCCGGAGAAGCTCCCTGCGGGCGAGGTGATGGTGGTGGGCACCGGCCAGTCGGGCTGCCAGATCGCCGAGGATTTGCACCTTGCCGGCCGCCGCGTCCATCTTTGCGTGGGCAGCGCGCCGCGCACTGCGCGCTGGTACCGGGGCAAGGACGTGGTGGAGTGGCTGGACCGGATGGGCCACTACGCCATGCCGGTCCACGAGCATCCGCTCAAGGAGCGCGTGCGGGCCAAGGCGAACCACTACGTCACGGGACGCGACGGAGGCCGCGACATCGACCTGCGCAAGTTCGCCCTCGAGGGCATGCGGCTTTACGGCAGGCTCGCCCGCGTCCAGGGGGCCGAGCTGGAATTCGCCCCCGACCTGAAAACGAATCTGGACCGCGCCGACGCTTCCGCGCAGGCGATCAAGGACTCGATCGACAAGTACATCGCGGGCGCCGGCATCGAGGCGCCGCTCGAAGCGCCGTACCGTCCGGTGTGGCAGCCGGTGGAGGAGCCGCGCCGGCTCGACTGCGAGGCGGCCAACATCACCTCGATCGTCTGGAGCACGGGCTTTCGCTCCGACTACTCGTGGATCGAGATCCCGGTGTTCAACGGCCGCGGCTACCCGGGCCACGAGCGCGGCGTGACGCCCGTGCCGGGCCTTTATTTTCTCGGCCTTCCGTGGCTCTACACCTGGGGCTCGGGCCGCTTCTCCGGCGTGGCACAGGATGCCGAATTCATCGCGCAGCGGATCCAGTCGCGCTTGAGCTACGCATCACAGGACGCGGGCGCGACATCAGCCGCACTCCTGTCCCCGGGCGCTTAGCGCCTTCATCGGGTCGACCCGATGCCGAAATCGCCTCGGTTAGGTGGCGGCAGCCCGCATCAATGCCTGCGCGTAGCCGGGCGCGGTCGGCTCGTGCATGAAGTAGACGTAGACGTCCTGCCAGGCGGTCGCGCCGAGCCTGCGCGCCCAGGCGGAGAGGTCGGCCTCCGAATAGGTCTCGAGCCTCAGGCGCACATAGCCCCAGGACGCGGTCTCGACCAGCGGCGGCGGAGCGTTGTCCTCGCGCTCCGACAGGCAAAGCGCCGCGCCGGCGCTCTTCAGCGCATCGTAGACGTCGTCGGCGAACCAGCTCTCGTTGCGGAACTCGAACGCAGCGCCATGATCCGGCGGCAACAGCCGCAGGAATTCCTTGAGGCGCGGAAGGTCCTTGCCAAGGAATGGGGGCAGCTGGAAAAGCACCGGCCCGCGCTTCTCGCCGAGGGTCTGAAGGTTCTTGTATAGATAGGCTACCGAGTCTGCGGCACTGTCGGCCTTGAGCCGCGACATATGCGTGATGCGGCGCGATGCCTTGATGGAGAAACGGAAGGCCGCCGGCGTGCATTGCGCCCAGTTCTCGAGCACCGCCTCCTTGGGCATCTGGTAGAAGGTGTTGTTGATCTCCACCGTGGGCAGCCGCTCGCCGTAGAACCTGAGCATGCCCTCCGGCTTCATGTCGGCCGGGTAGAAGGTCCCTTTCCATTCCTTGAACGAGTAGCCGCTCGCGCCGGCGAACAGTTTTCTAGAATGGGGCATGGCCAAGGGCAAGCTTAGCGAATATTCTGCGAAGCGCAGCTTCAAGGAAACGCCGGAGCCGGGCCCGGTCCCGGTGGAGGGCCGCGAGGGCCCGCTGCTCTTCGTCATCCAGCAGCACTCGGCGACGCGGCTGCACTACGACTTCCGCATCGAGTGCGACGGCGTGCTGATGTCGTGGGCCGTGCCGAAGGGACCTTCGCTCGACCCGGCGGAGAAGCGCCTGGCCGTGCGCACGGAGAACCACCCGTTCGACTATGGGTCCTTCGAGGGCATCATCCCGGCGGGACAGTACGGGGCCGGCGAGGTCATCGTCTGGGATTGCGGCGTGTATTCGCCGGACGAGGACGGCGAGGTCCTCTTCCACGACCGCGAGAAAGCCGAGCGGCGGGTGCGCGAGGGGGTGGAGAAGGGCAAGCTGAGTCTCCTCCTGCGCGGCGAGAAGACGAAAGGCTCCTTCGCGCTGGTGCGCACCAAGGACGCGAAGAACTGGCTGCTGATCAAGCACAAGGACCGCTTCGTCGCCAAGACCGACCTCACTGCGCAGGACCGCTCGGTACTCTCGGGCGTGACCGTCGAGGAGATGACCTCGGTGCCGGTGCATCGGATGCCCGCGGCGCTGCTCGCGCCGGCCGGCCCTGCGCGTGCGCTCCCGGACAAGCTCGCACCGATGCATGCCGAGACCGGCGAGCGCGCCTTCAACAGCGCGGACTGGATGTGGGAGCCGAAGCTCGACGGCTATCGCGCGCTCGCACTCATCGGCCCTCGCGGCGTGCAGCTGCGCTCGCGGCGGGGCCTCCAGCTCGGCGAAGACTTTCCGCGCCTCGTCGCCGAGCTTGGCAAGCAGTCGGTCGACTCGATGGTCCTCGACGGCGAGATCGTCGCCTTCGACGCGGCCGGCAAGCCGTCCTTCGGTGCCATGCAGAACCGCTCGAGCGCGGCGGAGCGCGCCGTGTTCTATTGCTTCGACCTGCTCTACTTCGCCGGTGTCGACCTGCGCAGGAGCTGCTACGCGGACCGGCGCCGCTACCTCGCGCAGTGCCTGCTGCCATCTCCGCTCGTCCAGCTCGTGCACGCGCAGGAAGACGGCGTCGCGCTGCACGAGGCAGCGCTCAAGTCGGGCTTCGAAGGCGTTGTGGGCAAGCGCAAGGACAGCCTCTATGAAGCGGGCAAGCGCTCCGCGGCCTGGCAGAAGGTCAAGGCGATCGACAGCGCCGACTTCGTCGTCGGCGGGTATACGAAAGGGAAGGGCGCACGCGCCGCGCTCGGTGCGCTGCTCCTCGGCTATTGGGAGGACGGGAAGCTGCGGTATGCGTCGCACGTCGGCTCGGGTTTCGACGAGCGGACGCTCAAGCGCACGAAGGCGCTGCTCGAGCCCTTGCAGCGCAAGGCGAATCCGTTCTCCGAGAAGCCCGAGCTGAACGCGCCGACGACCTGGGTCGAGCCGAAGGTCGTCGCGGAGGTGAAGTACCAGGGCTGGACCCACGACGGCCATCTCCGCGCGCCGGTATTCCTGCGGCTGCGCGACGACGTCGACGCCCGCGAGGTCAGGCGCGAGGCTCGCGAGAAGCCTTCTTCCCCGGGAAATGAAATCCTGGAACAGCTGGATAACGCGAAATCGGCGCTCACCCTCGCAGTCGGCAGGCATCAGATCAAGCTCACGCACCTGGACCGGGTCTACTGGCCGGCGGATCCGGCGCTCAAGCAGCCTGCGCTGACGAAGCGCGATCTCCTGCGCTACTTCGCCCAGGCCGGGCCGTACATGCTCCCGCACCTCGTCGACCGGCCGCTCACCATGATCCGCATGCCCGACGGGATCGGCGGCCAGCGCTTCTTCCAGAAGCACTGGGAGCAGGAGAAGCCGCCGTTCGTCGAGACGATCACCGTTTTCTCCGGGCACAAGGACGAGAGCCACGAGTACCTCCTGTGCAACAACCTGCCGACGCTGCTCTGGCTCGCGCAGTCGGGCACGCTCGAGTTCCATGTGTGGCATTCGCGCGCCAAGGTGGGCGGCGACAGTCCGGTCAATGCGACCGACTACGCGAGCTCGCTCTCCGCGCTCGAGAGCTCGATCCTGAATTACCCGGACTACGTCGTCTTCGACATCGATCCCTACATCTATTCCGGCAAGGAAGCGCCCGGCGACGAGCCCGAGCTGAATACCGTCGCGTTCGAGAAGGGCAAGGAAGTGGCTTTCCAGCTGCGCGAGCTGCTCGGCAAGATGTCGCTCGACCCGGTCGTGAAGACCTCCGGCAAGACCGGCCTGCACGTCTTCTTGCCGATCAAGCGCACCATCGACTTCGACGCGGCGCGGGAGGTCAGCGAGCTGGTCGGCCGCCACCTCGTGCGCCTGCGCCCGAAGGACATCACGGTCGAATGGAGCGTGCCGAAGCGCACCGGCAAGATCTTCATGGACTACAACATGAACGTGCGCGGCAAGACCCTCAACTCGGCGTACTCGCCGCGCGGGGCGCCGGGCGCGCCGGTGTCCATGCCCCTGACGTGGGAAGAGCTGGCCGGGGCCCATCCTCTGGACTTCCGCCTGTATAACGTGGCCGAGCGGCTGGCGGAGCAGGGTGACCGCTGGGCCGACGTGCTCGAGCGAAAGCAGAGCCTGGAGGGCGTGCTGGAGGCGGTGAAGAGCTGAATTCGACGTCTAAAATCTCCTTGTATTACAATCCGCTCCCCGTTTAAGTTAAACCGGGACAGGAGGTACGCATGGCTGCGCGCTCCATCGCATCGCTCACCGTCTCTTTCGGGCTCGTATCGATCCCGGTCAAGCTTTTTTCGGCGACCGAGGCGAGCAAGGCCATCTCGTTCAACCTGCTGCACAAGGCATGCGGCTCGCGCCTCAAGCAACAGTACTTCTGCGCTCGGGAGGAGATTCCCGTCGCGCGCGATGACATGGTCAAGGGCTACGAGTTTGCCAAGGACCAATACGTGATGTTCACCCCCGAGGAGCTCAAGGCGCTCGAGGAGACCGGCACGCATAGCGCCGAGATCACGGAATTCGTCCCGCTGGAGACGGTCGATCCGGTCTACTTCGACAAGGCCTACTACCTCGGGCCCGACAAGGGCGGCGCCAAGCCGTACGCCTTGCTCGCGCGTGCGCTGCGCGAATCGGGGCGGTGCGCGATCGGCCGATGGGCCGCGCGCGGAAAGCAGTACATCGTCATGATCCGGCCCGTCGAGGACCTGGTCGAGGGACTCGTCATGCAGCAGCTCCTGTACGCCGGCGAGGTGCGCGCGCTGCGCGACCTGGACATCCCGAAGATGGACGTCAAGCCGGCCGAGCTCAAGCTCGCCCAGCAGCTGATCGAGCAGCAGTCGAGCGAGCGCTTCGACCCGGGCCAGTACCGCGATGAAGTGCACGAGCGGGTCGAGGCGGCGATCCAGAAGAAGATCGAAGGCGCCGAGATCGCGACCAGCGAGCCGGCGCAGCCGGCGGGCCAGGTCATCGACCTCATGGAGGCCCTGCGGGCGAGCCTGGAGAAGAAGCCGCAGAAACGGGCCGAGCCGGCGCGCCCGGCCGCGAGGAAAGCGGCGAAGAAATAACCCTTGGCGCCGTGAACTCCTACGGCGTGGCGGAGGTCGAGAAGCTCCTCGGGCTGCCGAGGGCGACCGTGCGGGCGCTCGTCCAGGCTGGCTTCGTCGCTCCGACGCGCGGGCCGCGCAACGCGTGGCGTTTCTCGTTCCAGGACCTGATCGTGCTGCGCACGGCGCAGGCGCTTTCGGCCGCCAACGTGCCCGCGAAGCGCATCGCGCGCTCGATCCGGGAGCTTCGCAGGCAGCTCCCGGAGGCGATGCCGCTCTCCGGGATTCGCATTGCGGCGGTCGCGGATCGCGTAGTCGTGCGCGAGGGTGCGGCCACGTGGCAGGCGGACACGGGGCAATACCTGCTTGCGTTCGAAGGCGACCCGGCAAACGGCTCGCTCGCGGTGATGGAGAGAAAGCCGGCGGAGCCGCGAGTCGGCGCGGACGAGTGGTTCGACCGCGGTGCGAGCATCGAAGAGCAGGACGTGCAGGCCGCGGAACATTGCTACAGGGAGGCAATCCGCGCCGACGGCTCCCACGCCGACGCCTATCTCAACCTCGGCTCGCTCCTGCACGACGCGGGACGCCTGGCCGAGGCGGAGCGCACCTATCGGGAGGGGATGAAGGCTTGCCGCGATGCGGCGCTCCTCCACTACAACCTGGCGGTCCTCCTCGAGGACCTCGGCCGCAAGGAAGAAGCGCTAGAGATTTACCGGGGGGCGCTGCGGCGCGATGCCCGCCTCGCCGACTGCCACTACAACCTCGCGCTCCTGTGCGACCAGCTCGGGCGCGGCCGGGAAGCGATCCGGCACATGGCCCAGTACCGTCGCCTGACCAGCGGAAAGTAGCCGCTCAGTCCTTCACGAAGGTAGCAACCTCAGGCCCGCTGAGGAGCTTCTCGAGGATCGACTGCACGACCGCGAGGCGCGCGGCGTACCAGGCGATGACGACGTAGGCGGTGAACTGCCCGGCGAGCGCAAACGCGAAGTAGGCAGCGGTCGAATAGGGGTGGCCCGTGTAATAGGCAGCAAGCATGAGAAGGCCGACCGACGCCGAAGCACAGGCGCAGCCCGCGGCGAACCCGAAGCGCCAGGCAATCAGCGCCACCGGCGCGATATAGAACGCCCAGAGGCTCATCTCGTAGCTCGTATGCGCGTCGTAGTAGCCGATGATCGCCATCACCGCCGCGGCCGCCGGCGCCGCGTACTGCCGTGGGAATCCTTGCACGTATGCTCCCTTTCCGGAGTTCTAAGATAGCGGTTGAAATTGAGGCGCAGTATAGCGGCTAACGCCGAGAATCGGCACGCCGGCTCGCCGCGATTCCAGTCATCGCGCGCCGGCGACGATCGCTAGCGCTGCTTCCCGGCCTGGAGCTTGTGGTCCGCCAGCGAGCGGAAGAACGCCTCGTGGTCGAGCAGGTCCTGGAGGAAGCGCAGCTCCTCGGCCGCGAAGCTGCTTTCCGGCGCGTGGTTCTTGAGCCTTTGCAGCGCGTCGAGCGTCTCGCGCACTTTTTCGAGGGCGGATCCGTCGACGAATGCGCGTACCTGGCTGCGGGTCATCGCGATTGTCCTTTTTCGCGCACGTAGACCGGCAGGTCAGTGGAAGGCGGCTGGATCGAGAGCAGGTTCAGGACGGCCGTGACGTGCCCGCGATGATAGATGCCGTGCGTGACCGCGTGCATCACCATCTCCGCCCGCGTCATCGCGCCGTCGCCCCCGCCGATGAACGTAAACTTTACGGTCTCAGCGGCGCTCGAGTCATCGAGGGCATCGGCATAGGCGACATACCACTGGTCCGTCTGCCTCTGCTTCTCCGTCAGCTCCGCGAGCGGCGGCACCTCGTCCGGAACCCTCGCCTTGAACCCGTGCGGCACCCCCTGGAGGTGCGCCTTCCACACGAGATCCATCGCATGCACATGATTGAGCGTCCGTAGGATGTTCCCGGCAAAAATCGGCCGCTTTGCCAACAGCTCCTCCGGCGGCAGCTTCGCGACGGTGTCGTAAAGCCTTTCGTTCGCCCATGCCTTGTACCGCGTGAGGGTGCGAAGGTGCGAGCTCATCGCCGGACTTTATCGCAACTGGTAGTACACAGTTCGATAACGTCAGCGCGAGTTCCGCGTTGAAGGCAGAATCTCCGTTTCCGACCCGAAAGCGGACATCGGTTCAACACTGAGCTAGCCTAGGCGTGGGCAATGCCGCATGTATGATGGTCGACGAAGGGAGGCGCCATGCTGAGATGGCGTATCGCGGTCATGCTTGCGCTCTGGGCGTTGTCGTCCTGCGCGCTCGCCGCTCCTGAGCCGGAGCACTCCCTAAGCTACCTCGAGTCCACCGGGC
>JAFAGU010000080.1 GCA_019237595.1 Betaproteobacteria bacterium
CGGTACTCGCGAGCCAGGCCGAAGTTGAGGCAGATCGACTTCGCGTGCCCGAAGTGCAGGTACCCGTTCGGCTCCGGAGGAAAGCGCGTCACGATGCTCGAATGCTTCCCCGAAGCGAGGTCGGCCTCGATCGCCTGGCGGATGAAATTGCTCGTGGAGGGCGCCTGGTGCGCCTTCGCCGGTTTGGTCATTGCGGGATGCTTTGAGGGACGTCGATGCGGCAGGCCGGTATTTTAGCGGCGCTACGCCGCGCGAAGCCGCGCTGCGAGCTTCGTTCGCTCCGGCGATGCCGACCCTGCGCTCAGTCCGCCTGGATGGCGGCGGCCCGGATGATCGGCCACCACTTGTCGATTTCAGCGCGATGGAACGCGCGGAAGGCCTCGGGTGTCTGCTGCTCGCGCGCCGGGATTTCCTGGCCGAGGTCCATCAGGCGCTTGCGCACCGCCGGGTCGGCGAGCGTGTCGACCAGCGCGGCGTTCAGCCGGTCGACGATGGCCGCGGGCGTTCCCTTCGAGACGGCGACCGCGTGCCAGATGGACATGTAAAGACCCGGCAAGCCGGCCTCGTCGACCGTCGGCACGTCGGGCGCGGCAGCGATGCGCCCCGGCGCCGTAACGGCGTAGGGCTTCACGCGGCCCGCCTTGGAGTTCGGCACGGCGGTGACCGCCTGGTCGAAATAAAGGTCGATCGTTCCGGCCATGAGGTCCTGCATCGCCGGCGCGGAGCCCCTGTAGTGGATGATCTGCGCATCCGTTCCGAGCATCCGGTTGAAGACGACGCCGTTGATGTGCGCGGGCGTCCCGGCGCCGCCGGTCCCGATCGAGACCTTGCCGGGGTTGGCCTTCATCCAGGCGATCAGCTCCTTCAGGTTGCTCGCCGGGAGGGAATTGCGCGACACGAGGATCTGGGCATTGTTGGCGACGAGCGCGACGGGGTCGAGGTCCGTGCGCAGGTCGTAGGGAAGGTTCTTGTAGATCGCGCCGTTGAAGACGTAGGGGCCGATGTGCCCGATGCCGATCGTGTAGCCATCGGGCGCCGCGCGGATCACGCGGCCGACGGCGATGCTGCCGCCGGCGCCGGTCGTGTTCTCGACCACGACCGTCTGCCCGAGGGCGCGACCCATGCGCTCGGCGAGGATGCGGCCGATGGTGTCGGTCGGGCCGCCCGCGGAGAACGGTACGACCAGCGTGACGGCGCGCGAGGGGAAGGCTTGCGCGAAAAGAAAGCCGGGGGCGAGCGCGAGAAGGAGCCCGGCGAGGAGCCTCACTTCTTGAAGAGCTTCTCGAGCTCGTCGTCCACGCCGATCGCATAGCGGGCGAGGTCGTCGACGACATCGGAGAGCAGCGCGACGGGAACCCGCGCCTGCACCCGGCCCACGCGTCGCACGTTGACGAGCTCGACCATCGCCGTGCCGGCGTTGTAGTCGCCGCGCACGTGGATCTCGCATGGCAGGCCGCCGGTGACGATGAAGAGCGCGCGCGTGATCTTGCCGGCCTCGTTGCGCTGCTCGGGCTGCGCCTTGAACTCCGCGCGGAGCGATTCCAGGTACTGCTTGCAGCGCAGGATGTCGTCGCCGGCGACCGTCGCGCGGGCGGGTTGCGCGGGGGTGACCCGGTAGCGCAGCGCAATGTGCTCGGCGACGCTCTTGCCGTCGACGAAGGTCGGCCGCTGCTCGATCGTGGCGTTGGAGAGCTTCACGCCGGCGAGCTTGCCCAGGTACACGAACTCGTAGGAGCGGCCGGACGCGGGCGTGACGGTGTTCAGCTCCTTGACAAGCTGCTCGAGGTAGCGGCCGGCCGCCTTGAGCGCCGCATCGAGCGTCGCGATGGCCTGCTCGCGCGACTGGGCGGCGCTTTTGGCGTCCTGCGCGGCGCTCATGGCCTGCTGGCGGAGCGCCTCGATGGCGCTCGGGCGACGCACCAGCGTCGCGCTCCGCGGGTCCGTCTCGGTCCCGGCAGCCGGGCCGCGTTCCTGCGCGCGCTCGAATTCGGCGCGCTTGCGCGCCTCGATCTCGCCCCAGCGCTGCAGCTCGGCTTGCTTCCGCGCGGCCGCCTCGTGCTCGGCACGGATGCGCTCCTGCTCCTCGCGCTCGAAATTGCTCGTGAAGCGCTCGAGGTCCGCAAGCAGCGAGGCCCGCGCCTTCGCTTCCTCGGCGGTCGGCGGGCGCGAGATCGTTTCCATCTGGACCGTCTTCTCGAACTCGGTCGTCGACTTGGGCGCCGGTGCGGCCGCCGCCGGCGCGCCGCGGCCCATGGCGCGCAGCTCGGTCGCCATCTCGGCCGCGCGGGCGTAGCGTTCCTCGGGCTTCTTGGCGAGCGCTTTCGACAGGATGCGGTCGAACGCCGCCGGAATGGCGGCGTCCACCTCCCGAAGCGGCGGGTGGGGCTCGCCCGCGATGCGATGCATGATCGAGAACACCGTCGTATCGCTCGGGCGCTCGAAGGGCGTGCGCTTGGCGAGCATTTCGTAGAGCACGACGCCGAGCGAGAAGATGTCGGAGCGCGGGTCGACCGGCAGACCGAGCACCTGCTCCGGGGACATGTACTTCGGCGAGCCGAGCGCCGCTCCCGTCTGCGTCATCGATGAAGACTCCACGCGGGCGACGCCGAAGTCGGTGAGCTTCGCGCGGCCGGTGGGGCCGACCATGATGTTCGCAGGCTTCACGTCGCGGTGGACGATCTTGTACTGCTGGGCGGCGTCGAGCGCCTCGGCGACCTGCGCGACGAGCTCGGCGATCGCGTCGTAGTCCATGCGCTCGCCCGAGCGCAGGACCTGCTGGAGCGAGCGGCCCTCGAGGAGCTCCATCGCGATGTAGGCGACGCCGTCCTGCTCGCCCACGTCGAAGATGGTGACGATGTTCGGGTGGTTGAGGCGCCCCGCGGAGCGCGCCTCGCGAATGAAGCGCTCGCGCACCTCGTCCATCACGTCCTCGGGAAGGTTCGGCAGCAGCGTCTTGATCGCCACGTCGCGCTCGATGAGCGGATCCTTGGCGCGGTAGACGGCGCCCATGGCGCCCCTGCCGAGCTCCCCCACGATGTGGTAACGGCCGAGGGTCTTGATCGCTTTCTCCCCTATGGATGCATCATAGCTCAGCGTCCGGGTGGGAAGCAGATGCTACATCTGGCGGAAGCGCTCCGCGTAGATACGGCTCACGGGAAGCGTTTCCTTTCGGTTCCTTAATCGAAGTGAAACTTTCCCCATGGCGTCGCGCACCGCAGCAAGGACTTCGGCCAGGTTGACGATCGTCCCCCGGTGC
>JAFAGU010000101.1 GCA_019237595.1 Betaproteobacteria bacterium
TCTAGGCAACACGCTTTGACCTGGCGCACGGGCCGCGGGTTTTCGCATGAGCGTGTGGATGATGGTGAGGGCGATCCTTTGACCTACAAGAGAGTTCCTGTTCTGGTGCCGAACGGCGCTGTGGATGCAAAAGCCCTAAGCGAACGATTCGAGAGGATTGGGAAAACCCTGCCGAACGATATTGCGCGGTTCGTGCGCGACAAGCTGCGCGATCTTGTCTAGATGTTTAGCGCGACCGCAGGTCGCTAGCGTGCCAAATAGCGTTTGGCCGCGCGTTTGTGAGTGATGCGCGGCTCTGGCGCGGATCGAGGAGGAGCAAGGACCGCTCCGTGGACGTCCCCAGCTTGCGCTTTGATTGCGCGCTGCAGCGTCATGTTCTTGTGCGCGTATAGGTAACCTGCGGCGTTCGCGGCAGCTCCCATGATTGGTGGCCTTTCTTGTGGTGAGTCGCCACCTCATCACAGAGGGCGCGCCTCATCTACCGCGCCTAGCCATGTAGCCCTGCGCCTACGGCCGGCGCCGTAGTCCTTCGAGGAAACAGAACGCGCAAAGGGCGGAAGAACCGCTAAGGCCGATCATGAGCGCGGCCTCGGCTTCCACGAATAGCGCCACAACCCTCGCGGTTGCAAACGCCGCGGCGATCATGAGAAATACAAAAGCACGCACGAGCATGGCAGTCTGGAGCGGGGAATGAGACTTGAACTCATACCGCAACCTTGGAGGGTTGTGCTCTGCTTAAGCTACCCCCGCACCTGGAGATATGGTGCAAGCCAGCGCGTCCCTGTGCAATGCGCGATCTGGAGCGATTAGATACTCCGAGCGGAGCGGAGTGGGAGGGATCCCTTGTGTGCCGCACGCAACGTGGGCCGCACTTCGATGTAGGTCGTCGACGACTCGCCGTAGCCTCGATACGACACACGATATTGCGCGTCAAAAGTTGGTGCTAGCTTGAGGCGCAATGAATACCTCCGCCCGCTGGCTAGCCGCTGCGCTGACTCTCTCCTTCGCGAACGCCTCATTTGCGCAGCAGGCGACGCCGGAACCAACGACCGAGCTTAGCCTGCGCCAGGCAGTCGCCGAGGCGGTGCTGCGCAACCCGAACCGCGTGCGTGCGGCGCATGAAGTTAGGGCGGCGACGTTTGATCGCGAGGCCGCGGAGTGGGGACGGTTCCCGACGCTGACGGTGGATGCCGGCGCCGCGCAGTCCTCGCAGTCGATCGCGCCGACCAGCACCGTGCGGGTTGAACAGCCGCTATGGGCCGGCGGCCGCATCGACGGGCAGATCGATTCCGCTCGTGCGCAAGTCAGCGCCGCCAAGTCTGCAGAAGGAGACTCGCAGCGCCGTTTGGCGGAGGAAACGGCCGTTGCCTACGTGGGCTGGATGGACGCCCAGGCTCGCGTCGATATCGCACGAGAGAGCGCTGCAGCCCTAGCCGCCCTACTGGAGTACGTGCGCAGGCGGCAGTTCGAAGGGCTCGCTTCAATCGCCGATGTTTCCATCGGCAAGGCTCGCTACAGCAGCGCGCTTGCCCTGGTGGAGCAGCTGAACGGCGAGCGCGATCAGGCCCGCGCCCAGCTCGAGGTGCTGATCGTAACGAGGATCGAGCGCGGCTTGGCGGTCAGTGTGCCTCCATTTGCCGACCGACCGGCGGCGGAGTTAGAAGCTGCCTACGTCGCCAATTCTCAATTGGTCGCCCAGCGCCGTTCAGAGGTGGACGCGGCCCGCGCGCAGGCCGCTGTGCGCAAGGCCGCGATTCTTCCCCGGGTGGCGCTTCGCTACGAGCACCTCACCTATCAGAACAACGGCCTCACGCCCCCCAGCGACTCCCGAGTGATGATTGTCCTGCAGTACTCGCCCGACGCCGGCCTTGCCTCCCTTTCGGGCTACGAGGCAGCCCAAAGCCGCGTCGATTCCGCGACGTCACAGCTTGCCGCCGACGAGAACGATGCCCGCCTGCGGGCACGGGCGAACTGGTCCGAAAACAGGGCAAGCCGGCGACAGGTCGATGAGCTCGAGCCTCAGGTCGCCTCGCTCAACGACAGCATGGCGTCATTCAGGCGCCAATTCGAGGCGGGTCGCAAGTCCTGGCTCGAGCTTCTCAACACCCAACGCGAGGTGGTCGACGCCAGGATTTCTCTTTCCAAGGCGAAGACTTCCCGCGATCAATCCGCTTTGCGCCTGATGGCCAATACGGGCGAATTCTGGCCCTGGCTCGAAAAGCTGCCGCGATGAACGCGAGAGCTCAAGCGCTCGGAGGTCCAGTGGACGCCGCCGCTCTGCGTCGGCTCCTCGAGCTGCGC
Source organism: Betaproteobacteria bacterium (assembly GCA_019237595.1). Lineage (GTDB taxonomy): Bacteria > Pseudomonadota > Gammaproteobacteria > Burkholderiales > SG8-39 > SCGC-AG-212-J23. The sequence goes on from JAFAGU010000101.1 coordinate 2,302, forward strand.
GGACAGCGGGTAAGCCTGACCGACGTCCAGCGCGCGCTGGAGCAGGCTGGCGAGCCGCAATTTGCCGGAGGATCCGAGGCCCTCTCGGCCCTCTCCGCGGCGCTTGGGAGCCTCGGCACGGAGAAGGTACGGCTCGCCGCAACGCGTGCGGAAATGCTCTCCGAGCGCCATCTCCCCGCCCTGGTCGAGTACCAAGGCCGCACGTGGGTGCTGGCGGAAGCGCGCGGTCCCCGGCGACTTCTCGATTCCGGCGAGGGATCCACCCGCGAAGTGGAGGCGGCCGATCTCGACCAGGCATTCGCGATCTGGTTCGATCGTCCCGCTCATGCGGAAGAGCGCGATCGGAATGGCACGCGCCACAGCGCCGCGCGCCTTCTCGCCGGGGCACTCGCCGTTCGCGGGCGGATACTCGTCGAGGTGGCGCTCGCGACGCTCCTCACGAGCCTCCTCGCCGTCGCAATCTCGCTCTTCGCCTTACAGGTTTACGACCGCGTCATTCCGTCCTTCTCGCATGCGACGCTTCATGCGCTTGCGGGCGTCGTCGGAGTGCTGATCGTCTTCGATTTTGTCCTGCGGCTCGTGCGTGCACGCCTTCTTGACCGGGTGTCCGCGGAAGTTGACGAGGAAGTCTCAGCAACGGTCTTCCGTGCGCTCATTGGCGTTCGGCTGGATGCGCGTCCAGGGAAGGTGGGCACGCTCGCGGCCCAGGTGGCTGGCCTCGAATCGGCCAGAGCCTTTTTCGCTTCGAGCGTCCTCTTCACGATTGCCGAGGTGCCATTCGCGCTTCTATTCATCGCCATCATCGCGTTCATCGCCGGGCCAATCGCCTGGTTCTATGGGGCGCTTGCGCTAGGCGCGTTGGTGGCGGGGCTCGCAGCCTACGCCAAGCTGGACTCGCTTTCGCGAGAGCAACTCGAAGCGGGCTTTCGGCGCAATGGGCTCCTGGTGGAGTCGATCCAGGGCGCCGAGACCATCAAGGCGCTTGGCGCGACCTGGCGGTTCTCCGAACGCTGGCGTGAGGCGACAAAAGAAATAGCCGCCATGAGCCTCCGGGCGCGTACCGCCATGGTCGGCGCCGCAACGGTTGCCCAGTCGCTCGCCAGTATCGCGTACGTGGCGGTCGTGGTGATGGGCGTCTACCTGGTGGAATCCGGCTCGCTTACCGTCGGTGCGCTCATCGCGTGCACCATGCTGGGCGCACGGGTGATCGGTCCGATCGCAAACGGCGTGGCGCTCATCACGCAGGCGCAGCAAGCTGCTCAATCTCTGCGCGCCGTCGACGCGGTACTCGATCTTCCGCCAGAGCGCGAACACGGCGTGGCGTTGCTATCGCCCGCAAGCCTGGGTCACGAGTTAGTGGTCGAAGGTGCCCGCTTTTGTTACGGCAACGTACCGGTGCCGCAACTCGACGTGCCGGCACTGCGCATCGCCGAAGGCGAGCGCGTCGTGCTGCTCGGCCCTCCGGGCTCCGGAAAATCGACGCTCCTCAAGATTCTCTCGGGACTCTACCGTCCTTCGCAGGGTCGGATGCTCCTGGGAGGAGTCGATGTCGCGCTGCTCGACCCGGAGCTCGTGCGGCGTCACGTTGGCTACCTGCCCCAGGACGTTCAGCTTTTCCGCGGCACGCTGCGCGAGAACCTGGATCTCGAGGGAACCGTCTCCGACGATCTTTTGCTGCAGGTGGTCCGGGAGCTCGGCCTCGATGCGCTCGTGCGCGATCACCCTCGCGGACTTGATCGTGAAATCTTCGAGGGCGGCAGCGGACTCTCGGGCGGCCAGCGCCAGATGGCCGGCATTGCGCGGCTGTTGCTGCGTCGTCCGAGCGTGCTCCTGCTCGACGAGCCGACGGGCGCGCTCGATCACATGTTCGAAGCTCGCGCCCTGCGTGCGATTGTGAACTGCCTCGGACCGCGGGACACCTTCATGCTCGCCACGCACCGAACTGCCGCGCTTCCCCTGGCGAGCCGCGTCATCGTTGTACAGCAAGGCCGCATCGTTCTCGACGGTGAGCCCGGGAGGGTGCTAAAGGTTCTCCAGGCACACGGCGAGCGTGCCGGGCAATGCGCGGCGCCCAATGCGGCCGTCCCGGCATGAGGGCGTCGTCGGTACTGGTCTGGTCACTTGCCATCGCGCTGGCGACGCTTGTTGCCTGGGCGCATTACGCGGTCATGGACGAGTCGACGCGGGCGAGCGGGACGGTCATAGCGAGTAGCCGCGTCCAGGTGATCCAGTCCGTCGACGGCGGAGTCCTCGAGGAGCTTCGCGTCCGGGAGGGTGACCGGGTGCGAAAGGGCGATGTCCTTGCGGTATTCGACGAAACGCGCACTCGGGCTTCGGTGCAGGAAACGCAGGCGAAGCTGGCTTCGCAGCGCGCGACGATGGCGCGGCTCGAGGCCGAGCTGAGCGGCACGCAACCGCACTTCGCGCCCGAGCTCGAGCGCTTCCCCGAAGTCGTGCGTGTGGAGCGAGCGCTGTACGCCGAGCGCCGCAGGGCGCTCGAGACCGAGCTGCAAGCGCTCGCCGACGTGGCGCGGCTCGCGCACGACGAGCTCTCTATGGTGGAGCGCCTCGTCGCGTCGGGCGACGCCAGCCAGGTCGAGCTGCTGCGCGCCCGGCGCGCTGTCACCGAAGCCGAGAGCGCGCTCGCCAACCGGCGCAACAAATACGTCCAGGACGTGAGCACCGAACTGGCGAAGGTGCGCGAGGAGTATGAGCAGGTCGAGCAGCAACTTGCGCAGAAGCGCCGGCTCCTCGCCGATGCCGTCGTCAGCTCGCCGGCGAGCGGCATCATCAAGAACGTGAAGTTCACCACGCTGGGCGGCGTACTGCGAGCCGGTGACGAACTACTGCAGGTCGTGCCGGTAGACGACCAGATGATCGTCGAGGCAAAGGTCGCGCCGCGCGACATCGCGCTCATTCGCCCGGGACTAAAGGCGACGATCAAGTTCGACGCCTATGACTACACGATCTTCGGGATCGTCGACGGCGAAGTGACTTACGTGAGCGCCGATACCATGCGCGATGAGAGCCAGCGCGCCGACAGCGCGGCGGCGACCTACTACCGCGTCCACGTGCGCACCACGACGTCCGGTCATGTGACCCGGACCGGCCGGGCGATCGAGGTGCTGCCGGGCATGACCGCACAAGTCGATATCCGCACCGGGCAACGGACGCTGCTCACGTATCTATTGAAGCCCGTGACCAAGACCTTGGCGGAGGCGTTTACCGAACGCTGAATTGTTAAGCAAGCTACCGTCGGGCGGTACTTAAAGGCCCACGATTCTTGCCCTGGGTCCAAGGGAAAGCTTCACGCTGCCCTCCCTAGAATGGTCCTCACTTTCTAGTGTAGGGCCCACCATGAACCCAGGTCGCATCCAGCCGTCGTCGGTCCAAGTCCCCTCTCCTTCGCAGGGAGACGCCGGTTCGGCGTCCGAGCGCAAGTCGCTGGCGACTCTGCGGCATAAGCGGCATGGCGAAGATACGCCCGCCGATTCCGCGGCGCCTTCGGCCGACGACAAGGTTCTTGTCGCGCTGGCTGATTCGAGCGCGCCTGTAACAGGTTCCGCAACGAGCACAGACGCCGCCGCGGGTGCCCAAACCGCGCAAGCCGCCCCAGCCAGCGCCGGCGCATCGGCCGGCGGATCAGGCGCCGCGGCGGCAGGCGAGTCGGCGAGTACCGGAGCTGGTTTGCCCGCTATTGCAGCTGCTGCCTCAGGAGGCGGATCGGGTCTGACGCTCGGCGCCCTTGCGCTTGGGGGCCTCGGCCTGGCGGCCGGAGCCGGCGGCGGAGGGGGCGGCGGATCGAGCGGAGCCTCGGCACCCGTTGCAGCGCCTGGCGTGCCCGCCGCATCAACCCCAGCCCCGACGCCCACGCCCACTCCGACGCCGACTCCATCGCCTTCGCTCATCCACAATTTCGGCGATTACGTAGCCGCCACCAACGCGGGCGGCGCGACGGCGCCGACCAATGCCACGCTGGCGGCGGGCTCGTCGGTCATGGACATCTCCGGGGGCTTCTCCCGCAGCGTATTGCCGCACACGCTCGCCGACCTGCGGCCTTCGATGATGTACAACGTTGCCGGCGCGAACGTGACGACGATCAACGACGGCGGCATCTCCGTCGATTTGCAAGGCAACCCGAGCGGCGACTCCACCGTCAACGCCCATGCGGATGCCGCCGCCGGCGCGAGCAGCCTGATATGGATGCAGGCCATGGCCGTGCATGATTCGGCGAGCCAGGGGCAGTTTCGCGCGATCGCATCGTCGACCGCCAACGGCGCGGGCAGCGATGCCGAAATTGGCATCCAGCATGCCTCGATGGCAATCGGCGGTACGGGCGCCATTAACGATCGCGAAGACTTGTCCGCAACGGCGACCGCGGGCGGCGTGGCGCACACGCTGATCGGCGATTTCTCCATGAGCGTCGATTCAACGGCGGCGGGCTCTGCGGCGGCGCCCGTTGCCGCCGAGGCGCACATGGGCTTCGGCGAAGGGCAGGAAGCTGGCATGCTCGCGAGCGCCGATGGGGCCGGTTCGATGGCCGATCTCGCCGTGACCGGCAACGTGGCGCTCAGCGGCCAGGGCGATGACGTCTACGTATTCAACAGCGGGCTCTTCGCACAGGGCACGAATGGCGGTTCCGCGATAACCGACGTCGCGGGCGACGTAACCTTCTCGGCAAACGGGCGCTCGGCGCACTCGTACGTGCTCGTCGACGCCTCGACCGACGCCGTCGCCGGCTCGGCCGGCGACGTGCACGTCCATGGCAATGTCGACCTCCAGTCGATCGGCACGGAATCGGCGCTCACTCGCGCCGCCGTGCGTGCCGACGGGACCGGCACCGTCGAGATCGACGGGCATCTCGATGTCGATTCCAGCGCCACTAGCGCCACTTCATTCATGCAGGTGATCTCGCAGGGTTCGGCCTCGCATATCGACGTCGGATCCCTCGGCATGACGATGGACGGTGCCGGCCACGGCTGGATGGACCTCTACACCGACCACGGCGGCGGCCTCGACATCGGCTCCGTTAACTTGACTGCGGCCTCGGGCGCGGACATCGGCCTGCATGTGCAGCAGGCGAACACTGCAGCAACCGGGACCGTGGATACGACGTTCCTCGCGCACGCGGATGGGACCGCAAGTGTCTCGATCAGCGCGGTGAACCTGGCCGGCGCGGGGCAAATCAACATGTTCCTCAACGGGCAGACCTTCGGCACGATCAACCAGGCCGCCGGCTTCGGCCAGCTCGCCTTGCACTACCAGATCGCGGACCAGAACTTCGCCGGGATCGGCAGTGCACCGCTCACGACCATCAATGGTGCTTCGGGCACCAACGACGCGGTCATGTACAACGGCGTGGCGGCGGACGGTACGAACTTCACCGACGCCGGAAGCTTCGATACGCTGGCCGCCTTGAACGCCGGCCTTAATGCGGCGCTGGATGGCACGCACAAGTACGTGTTCGCCGTCTACACCGGCACTGAGGACATTAATGCCAACGGGGTCGCCGACGACCACAATGCCGGCGTCCTCGCCTATAGCGACAGCGGCAACGGCATGACCTCCGTTCTCATGCTCCCCGGAATCACGCACCTCACCCCGGCCAACATCAGCTAAGGGGCAGCGGCTACTCCTTGCAAGCCTGCTTGGCGCGATGAAGCAGTCGCTCGAACCCGTCTAGAAAGACACGCCTTAGCCGTTGCGATATATCGGGGTCCGAAACCAATTCGGCCACCAAAAGCGTGTTGGCACCGCTGTCAAATGCTTTGCGCGCCTCATGGTCAGGCGGCAGCACTTTCAGGATTTCAGCGACGGCGCGTTTCTCCAATGCATCGCCCTTCTGAAGGGAAGCTCCGCTGTTTTCTGGCATCGCAGGCTTTCGTTTGGCGACCTCTCCGGGCCTCGAGTGGGCAAACAAACCAAGCGACCGATATATTCCAGCTCGAAATCAAGGATGCACCGTTGCGAGGTTTAGCGGAGCAATAATCCCTTGGTCGGGGACGTAGCAAAACGTGGGGATTTGACGGGTTTCCTCGCGTTTTGATCCGTTGGTCGGCGGTTCGAATCCGCCACGACCTACCAATCCTCGACTATTCGTTGTCCGAGCGGCGAAGTGCCTCCATCAGCTCAGGAGCGCGAGGCTGTGCGCGACGCGCTCCACGGCGCGGTGGCCTTCTTCGATCGCTTCCTTTGCCCGATGGAAGTCGAGGAGGCGCAGGTGCGCCATGCGCGGAGCGATCGTGACCTCGGGCGGCTCGCCCGCCAGGCGGCTGCGCGCCACGCGCACCTGGACGATGTCCATGCAGCTCGCGAGCACATCCACCACGGAAGGCATGGGCAGATCGTCGGCCGACGCGGCGGGCATCAGCGCGCCGAGGTTTTCCCGGAGCTTTCGCAGCCACTCCGCGCCGGCGGGCGGCGCTTCCGTATCGGCGCGAAACCGGCGGCCGAGAATATCGGAGGCGAGGTCCACCGCGATGACGAGATCCGCTCCCATGGCCCGCGCGAGCGACACCGGGACCGGATTCACGAGGCCGCCGTCGACGAGCAGCCGGCCCTCCGAGCGCACCGGAGCAAAAAGGCCCGGGAGCGCGATCGAGGCGCGCACCGCCTGGAGCGTCGAGCCGCTCCGCAGCCACGCCTCGGCGCCGTTCGTGAGCGAGGTCGCCACGGCCGCGAAAGGCGTCGGCAGCTCCTCGATCGGCCGGTCGGCGAACTCGCGGCGGAAGTACTCGATCAGCCGGTCGCCCTTCAAAACGCCGCCCGCAAGGCCGACGTCCATGAAGCCGACCACCTCGCGCATCCCGAGCCCGAGCACGAAGCGCTCGAGCCGATCGAGCTCGCCTGCGGCATACGCCGCGCCGACGAGCGCGCCGATCGAGGTTCCGCATACCATGTCAGGACGGATGCCCGCCTTCTCCAACGCCCGGATGACGCCGATATGCGCCCACCCTCGCGCGGAGCCGCTGCCCAGCGCGAGCGCGATGCGGGGTCTGGATGCGCCGGCCACGCGGGCATGCTGCCCCAGCGCACGCCGGGCGTTTTGACATGAATCAACCCTTGCTGGCTTGACCTCGGAGGATCACTTGTTCGGCGCAATACGCCTTGCCTATCTCGTCGTGTCGGTCTCCAACGTGCCGGAGTGGAAACGCTTCTGCTCGCAAATGCTCGGGCTCCCGGAGCCCGCCACCCTGGACGATGGCGCGCTCGCCTATCGACTGGACGAGGCGGCCCATCGGCTGATCCTGCGCGAAGGCGGTGCGGACGACATCGAGGCGCTCGGCTGGGAAGTGGACGGCGACGAAAATTTCGCCGTCGTGCTGGTGCGCGCCGAGAAAGGCGGCGCGCAACCCGCGATGATGGACGAGGCGGCGGCGCGCCTTCGCAATGTGCACAAGCTCGCGGCGTTCACCGGCCCTGACGGCGTCCGCAACGAGCTCGCGATGGCCCTTGCGCGCGCCGCGTCGCCTTTCCGCTCCGAGCTCGTGCCGGGCGGATTCCGCACGGATGCGATGGGCCTGGGCCATGCAGTCCTCATCGCCTCCAACCCTGAGGCCGCGGGAGCGTTCTACCGGGAGGTCCTGGGCATGCGGCTTAGCCAGACGCTTCGCGTCCGCATCGGCCCAGTTACGATCGAGGGCGTGTTCCTGCATTGCAACCCGCGCCACCATTCGCTTGCGCTCTTCAAGATGCCGTCCAAGCGGCGCCTGCAGCACGTCATGATCGAAGCGCGCGAGCTGCGCGATATCGGCCTTGCGTGGGAGCGCGCGCAAAAGCTGGACGTGCCCATCACGCTCACGTTGGGTCAACACCCGGAGCCCGACGGCATGGTTTCGTTTTATGGCCTCACGCCCTCGGGCTTCGAATTCGAGATGGGGGCGAACGGCAGGCTCATCGATCCTGCCAAGTTCGAGCCGATCGCGCTCTCCCTGACGAGCGACTGGGGACACCACCCGACGGCGCGCGCCAAGTGGAACCTCCTCTCCGCGGCCATCGGGGCGAAGTTCGGGCGCCGCATCCGGGCTTGATCCAGATCAAACCGGAAGGCCGGCGCCGGCCTAGGCTCGCTCGAAGCGTTCTCTAGTCGCCAAGCGGAGGTGGAGCATGAACGTCATCGAGAAGCATCTCGTGAAACTGCTGTTCCGGAACTGGTGGGTCCTGCTCGTGCGCGGCCTCGCCGCGATAGCTTTCGGGATCCTCGCCTGGCTGATGCCGCAGGCTTCCCTCGCGGCGATCGTGCTCCTCTTCGGCGCCTATGCGCTCGTGGACGGCGTCCTCGCCGTCGGCATGGCGATCGCGGGCTCCGGCGACCGGGAGCACCGCTGGCTCGTCGCGCTCTGGGGCCTCGTCGGCATCGGCGCCGGCATCATCACCTTCATCGCGCCCGACGTCACGGCCCTCGCGCTGCTCTTCTATATTGCAATCTGGGCCATTGCCACCGGCGTGCTGGAGATCGTCGCCGCCGTGCGGCTGCGCAAGGAGATCGAAGGCGAATGGATCCTCGGGCTCGCGGGGCTTGCTTCCGTGGTGTTCGGCGTGATCCTCGTCGCGCGGCCCGGCGCCGGAGCGCTCGCGGTGCTGTGGATGATCGCGACCTATGCGATCGTCTTCGGCATCCTGCTCGTCGTCCTCGCCTTCAAGGCGCGCGGCATGCTGGAGGAGGCGAAGCGGGCCTGACGAGCCGGGACGGCTCGCTTTCTAATCCGTAGCTTCGCTTCATAGGCCACCCAGCGATACTGCGATCCGTTGCGACGGGTCGCAGGGGCCTTTGCGCAACACGCGGTGACAGGAGACGGCGAAGGCGAACCAGGCCGTCCCTGAACATGCGAGTCACTGGGGTAAATTGCCGTACATGACGAGGACTATCGCGCTCGCTGGGGCTAGCGGGCTGGTCGGAAGGGAGATCCTCCGCGGCCTCGTGGCCGATCCGTCGGTCGCGGCGGTCCACGTTCTCGGGCGCCGCCCGCTCGAGGCAACGCCGAAGGTCGTGTCCCACGTGGTGGATTTTCGGGCGCTGCCGGCGCTTCCGCGCGTCGACGAGGTCTACCTTGCGCTCGGCACCACCATCAAGGTCGCTGGAAGCCAGGAAGCGTTCCGCGCGGTGGACTTCGATGCGAATCTCGCGGTCGCCCGGGCCGCGCTCGCTTCGGGAGCGCGGCGCGCCGGGCTCGTCAGCGCGATGGGCGCGAGCGCGAAGTCGCGGATCTTCTACAGCCGCGTAAAGGGCGAGCTCGAGGACGCGATTGCCGCGTTGCCTTTCGAGGGCGTCGTGATCGCGCGGCCTTCCATGCTGGCCGGAGATCGCGCGAGCCTCGGGCAGCCGGTACGTCCGGGAGAGGGCTACGCTCTTGCTCTCAGCCGGCTGATGGGGCCGCTCATTCCGAAGAACTACCGCTCCATTGCGGCCGCCGACGTCGCGAAGGCGCTTCTCGCGCGGGTCCCGCTCGCGCGCGGGCGCGAAGTCCTGCCTTCCGGAGCCATGCGCGGGCGCTAGGCATTGGTCAGCGGGCTTGAGCGGACGGATAGGCTTCGAGAAGGGCGATGGAGCCCGTCTCCAGCAGCGACTTGAGGTTGGAAATCACCTTCGGCCAGCCGCCCGAAACGGCCGCGATGAGCTTGGAAGGCTCGCGCTCGATGCTGTGGGTGATGGAAAGCTTGACCGTCGGCCCGATGGCTTCGAGCTCCATCGTGCAGAGCGAGGCGCCTTCGGGCTTGAGCTCGGGCTTCTGGTTTTCCCAGCGGATCACGAGGCGCCGGGGCGGCTCGGCGGCGACGATCTCGCCTGCGTCGAAGACCTGGCCGGAGCTCGATACGAGCTTCCAGGGCGAGCCCGCGGTCCAGCCGCTTTCGCAATGCATGCCGAACCAGTATTGCTCCTGGAAGGCCGGGTCGGTGAGCGCCTTCCACAGCTTCTCCGGCGTGGTGCGGATGTAGGTGACGTACACAAAGGTCGATCTAGCCATGGGCTTTCTCCAATCGTCGTTTCAGGTCGTTCAGCGCCTTGAGGCGCGGCTTTTCGAACTTGGCGATCCAGCGCTCGTAGATCTCCTGCAGCGGCACGGGATTCAGGAAGTGGAGCTTTTCCCGGCCGCGGCGCACGGTGGCGACGAGGTTCGCCGCCTCGAGCACGTCCAGGTGCTGCGTCACGGCCTGGCGCGTCATGTCGAGGTGCTCGCACAGGTCGTTCAGCGTTCGCCCGTCGTGCGCGTGCAGGAGGTCGAGCAGCTTCCTGCGGCTCGGATCGGCCAGCGCCTTGAAGAGCAGGTCGGCGTCGCGGTTGGGTTCGGACATAGGCAAGCTGCTACTTGCATGATAATATGCAAGCAATTACCTGCATGTCAAGCGATATGCTCGATGTCCGGTGGAGGGCGGCTCGAACGTCATTAGGGCGATGTCCACTCACAAGGAGCCCGAGATGAGCGAATTTGCACTGCTGTACCGCAGTACCAACGAGGCGCACCGCGAGGCGATGGGGTCCCCCGAGAAGGCGCAGCAATCGATGGTGAAGTGGCGCGCCTGGTTCAAGGAGATGACCGACAAGGGCCAGCTGAAGAGCATCGGCCAGCCGCTCGAGCGCGCGGGAAAGGTGGTCGGCGGCCGCAAGAAGACGGTGACCGACGGCCCCTACGCCGAGACGAAGGATGTGATCGGCGGCTTCTCCCTCATCGAGGCCCGCGACCTCGAGCAAGCGTCCCAGATCGCGGCCGGGTGCCCGATCCTGGAGCTCGGCGGCTCCGTGGAGGTCCGGCCGGTCCTGCGCCTCGACCTCTAGTGGAGCTGGAAGAGCACCTCTTTCGCCGGGAGGCGGGCCGGCTCGTCGCGATCGTTGCCCGCCTCTTCGGCCTCCAGAACCTCGCGCTGGCCGAAGACGTTGTGCAGGAGGCCTTCTGCCGCGCGCTCGAGACCTGGAAATTCCACGGCGTGCCGGAGAACCCTTCGGCGTGGCTGATGGCGACCGCAAAGCATCGTGCGCTGGACGCGCTCCGGCGCGAGGGCACCGCCCGCCGCCTCGCGCCGGAGCTCCAGCGCGAGCTCGAGTCGGAGTGGACCCTTGCGCCGACGGTCGAGGAGGCGTTCGACCGGGGCCTCGACGACGCGCAGCTCCGCATGATGTTTTCGTGCATTCATCCGAGGCTTCCCGAGGAGACGCAGGTGGCGCTCGTGCTGCACCTCGTCTGCGGCTTCGGGATCGACGAGACGGCCGCCGCGTTCCTCAAGTCGCCCGCGGCGATGGAAAAACGGATCGCGAGGGCGAAGCGCATCCTCGCCGAATCGAAACAGCTCTTCGACCTTTCCGCGGACGACGTGGCGATGCGGCTGCCCGCCGTCCTGCGCGCGGTCTACCTGCTCTTCAACGAGGGCTACCACGGCGCCTCCGCAGAATCGAGCGTTCGCATCGAGCTGTGCCGCGAAGCCATGCGCCTCGCGCGGCTCCTGGTCGAGCATCCCCGCACTGCCCGGCCGGCTACGCACGCGATCGCGGCGCTGCTGCATTTCCATGCGGCGAGGCTGCCGGGCCGGACGAACGGCGCCGGCGAGCTGCTCGTGCTCGATGAGCAGGACCCCTCGCTCTGGGACCGGGCGCTCGTCGCCGAGGGGTACTGCCAGCTCGACCTCTCGGCGACGGGGAGCGAGCTCACGTCGTATCACGTGGAAGCGGCGATTGCCGCCCATCACGCCAGGCGAATCTCGGGCGGCGAGACCGACTGGGAAGCGGTCGTGCAGCTCTATGACACGCTCATGGAGCTCGCGCCTTCGCCGATCGTGGCGCTCAACCGCGCGGTCGCGCTCGCACAGCGCGACGGGCCGGCGCGCGGCCTCGATGCGATCTGGGAAATCGAGGGCAGGAGCCGCCTGGATCGCTATCCGTTCCTGCACTCCGCGATTGCGGAGTTCGAGCTCCAGCTCGGCCGGCCGCGCCAGGCGCGCCAGGCTTTCAACGAAGCCTTGCGGCTCGCGCGCAATCCGATGGAGCGCAGATTCGTCGAAAAGCGGCTCGAGTCGCTGAAGGCGGCTTGAACCGCCCGTTCGGTCGCGTCGCTATCGACGATTCCGCGACAGGCTTGCAGAAGTAGGGGTTCCGGCGACATCGCGATTCGAACCGCAGCGCTAGATGGCGCTCCTCGCGCGAACGATGATGCGTCTTCTCCCTCCTCCGGCTCAATCCATGAACGAACCAGCCAGGCCGTCCCGCCGCCGCTTTTTCAAGGCGGCCGGCGCCGCCGGCGTCGCGAGCGCTGTCCCGGCCGCAGCGAGCGCGCAGCAGCACGCTCCCGCGCATGCCGAGACTTATCTCTTCTTCAATCCCGCAGAAGCGGCTTTCATCGAGGCCGCGGTGGCGCGCCTCATCCCGAAGGACGAGACCGGCCCCGGGGCGATGGAAGCGGGCGTTCCGGCCTACCTCGATCGCCAGCTCGCCGGGGCGTGGGGCACGGGCGAGCGGCTCTATCGCTCGGGTCCATGGCGGGAAGGCACGCCGAGCCAGGGCTACCAGCTTCCGTTCACGCCGCAGGAGCTCTTCCGCAACGCTATCCGCGCGCTGAACGAGCGGCACGGCGACTTCGTCAAGCTCGCTCCGCAGGAGCAGGACAAGTTTCTCGACTCGCTTCACTCGAGCAAGGAAGACCTCGGCGGCGTGCCCGCGAGCGTGTTCTTCGAGTCGCTGCTGGAAGCGACGATCGAGGGCTTCTTCAGCGATCCTGCCCACGGCGGCAACCGCGACATGGTGGCCTGGAAGATGATCGGCTTCCCGGGCGCCTACGCCGACTTCTACGAGCTGGTGGACCAGCACGGGCTCGCCTACAACTCTGCGCCGACGAGCCTCGCCGAAGACGGCCGCGGGCGCATCCATATCCATCCGGTGGCGCATACCGGCGCTTCTTCGAGCGCCGGTGGCGGTCGCGCGCCGGCGAAGGAGCGCTGACATGGCGACGCGGCTCCCGGAAACGGATGTGGTGCTGCTCGGCGTGGGCCTGGTCGGCTCGATCCTGGGGCGCGAGCTCACGAAAGCAGGGCTGAAGGTCGTCGGCTTGGAGCGCGGCGAGCCGCGCTACACCGTGCCGGACTTCCAGGGGCCTGCGATGCACGACGAGCTCCGCTACTCGGTGCGCAAATCGCTCATGGTCGACACGACGAAGGAAACCTACACGTTTCGCAATGCCTCGAGCGAGACGGCACTGCCCATCCGCCGCATCCAGGGCTTTCTCCCTGGCACCGGGCTCGGCGGCTCGGCGGTGCACTGGAACGGCCAGACCTGGCGTTTCCACGATGCCGATTTCCGCATGCGCTCGCACGCGAACGAGCGCTACGGGCGCGAATTCCTCGGGCTCGAATACCAGTTCCAGGACTGGGGCGTGACCTATGCGGACCTGGAGCCTTATTACGACCGCTTCGAGTACCTGCTTGGCGTCTCAGGCAAGGCGGGCAACCTGGGAGGGAAGAAGATCCCGGGCGGCAACGTGCTCGAAGAGCCGCGCTCGCGCGACTATCCGACGCCGCCGCAGAAGGAGCCCTACGGCTCGGCGCTCTTCCGCAAGGCCGCCGAAGGCCTGGGCTACCACCCGTTCCCGCAGCCCTCGAGCAACCTCAGCCGTCCCTACACGAACCCGGAAGGCCAGACCCTGCAGACGTGCATGTTCTGCGGCTACTGCGAGCGCTACGGCTGCGAGCACTTCGCCAAGTCCTCGCCGCAGACGGTGATCCTTCCGGTGCTGCTCAAGGACCGCAATTTCACGCTTCGCACGCACTGCCAGGTCCAGCGCGTCAATCTCGACTCGTCCGGAAAGCAGGCGACCGGGGTCACCTACATCGACGCGAAAGGCCAGGAGATCGAGCAGCCGGCGAAGCTCGTGATCGTCGGGCTCTTCGCCCTCAACAACGTGCGCATGCTGCTCCTCTCGAAGATCGGCGAGCCCTACGATCCGGCGAGCGGGCGCGGCGTGGTCGGGCGCAACTACAGCTACCAGACGACGAGCGGCGTCAACGTGTTCTTCGACGAGAAGGTGAACATCAACCCGTTCATGCGCTCAGGCGCCTGCGGAACCGTGATCGCCGATTTCGTGAGCGACAACTTCGACCACGCGAAGCTCGGGTTTCTCGGCGGCGCCTACATCGGCGAGGTGATGAGCCACGGGCGGCCGATCGAGTTCCATCCCGTCCCGCCCGGCACGCCGGCGTGGGGAAGCGAATGGAAGAAGGCCGTCGTGCGCTCCTACAACCATACCTCCGTGCTCAACATCCACGGCAGCTCGATCACGACGCGCGCCAATTACCTCGATCTCGACCCGACCTACCGCGACGCCTGGGGCCAGCCGTTGCTTCGCATGACGTTCGAATTCCCGGAGAACGACGTGAAGATGTCGGCCTTCTGCACCGACCGCGCCACGGACATCGCCAAAGCCATGGGCGGGCGCCAGGTCGTCCCATCGCCGCGCAAGCGCCCGTACACGACGACGCAATACCAGTCGACCCACAACACCGGCGGCACGGTGATGGGCGAGGATCGCTCGACGAGCGTCCTCAACCGCTTCTGCCAGAGCTGGGACGTGCCGAACGTGTTCGTGATCGGCGCGTCCAACTTCCCGCAGAACGCGTCCTACAACCCGACGGACACCGTGGGCGCGCTTGCGTACTGGGCCGCGGATGCGATCGTCAAGCAATACCTCAAGTCGCCGGGACCGCTCGCGACATGAAACGCGCCCTCTTCTTCGTTTCGGCGGCGTTCGGCGCCACCGCAGCGCTGGCGCAGGCGCCCAATGCCCAGATGTGCGCGGGATGCCACGGCGCGCAAGGCGAAGGCAACGCGCAGGCGGGCGGCCCGCGCATCGCGGGCCAGCCGCAGCGCTATCTCGAGCGGCAGCTCGAGGCTTACGCACAAGGCAAGCGCCAGAGCGCCGCCATGGCGCCGATCGCCAAGAGCCTCCCGGAAAACGAGCGCTCGGCGCTTGCGGCGCATTTCGCCAACCTCAATCCGGCCCATAAGCCGCAATCGGCTTCTGCCGGAAGCTCGACCGCGGCGAGCACCCGAGCGAGGGCGCTCGCCACGCACGGCGACGAGGCCCAGCGCGTGCAGGCCTGCCAGAACTGCCACGGCCCGGACGGCGCGGGGCTGGGCGAGGTGAATCCCTATCTCGCCGGGCTCGACGCCAAGTACCTGCAGAACGCGCTTTCGGAGTGGAAGCGCGGGGCGCGGGACACCGATCCGAGCGGGCAGATGCAGCGCATCGGGAAATCGCTCTCCGACTCGGACGTGCAGGCTCTCGCCTCGTACTACGCTTCTCTCCCCGCGCCGCTTCGCGCCGCGGCGGACGCCAAGCCGCCGGCGCAGGCGGCGACGCCGACGCACCCGGAGGCCGGCTCCAAGCGGCGCCAAGGCGCCGGGGTGGGCGGCACCGAGCCCGCGACGAGCGGCGGCTCGCAAGGCCCCGGAGGCGGACAAGGCGCCGGTCCCGGCGAGGGGGCCTCGCCGGGACGCTAGCGCTTCCACTGAAATATCGTCGGCGCCATCGTTGATCCGCCGTCGGTACAGTTGTCGCCTACCGGCGACCAAGAAAGAAAACGCCCCGGTCGCCTATGCGGCGCCGGGGCGTTCTCGGAACTGCGCTTGCGACTACCTGAGGGCAGCCGGCTTCAGCTGCGGTCCAGGCTCCTCGCGTTCCGGGTGGATCCCGTAGAGCCTGCCCTGCCGGTCCTGCCTTGGTCGTCTCTCACTGGATCACCTCCTTTCAAAGTTGCCAGACCCCAGTCTAGCAAACGGCGGACGCATTCGACCCCGCCCGCCGAAGGGATGATCGCCGCGGCTCAGGGTTTGTCCTGAGAGCGCACCTGCGCGTCCAGCGCCTCTGCGAGCGCCTGCGCCGCCGTCGCGGCGGCCACGCGCCCGTCGGCCATCTGGCTATCCGCGACGCCATGGAGCGCGGCGGCAAGCTTGCGCCGGTCCTCCATCGTCCATTGCGGCGACTTCAGGATCTCCGGCATCACCACCGCCATGAGCCAGGTTACCTCGCGGATCGCGGCGCGGATCCGCGAATCGACGAGCTCGTGCATCTCCGCCTTCGACACGCTCTGCTTGGCCATCGGGTATCCGTAGGGGCGCGGCTATTCGCGCGCGCGGGAAATCTTCTTCACTTCGCGCAGCCGCCGCAACGCGCGCATGACGCGCGCGAGGTGCTGGCGGTTCGCGACTTCGAGGACGAAATGCATGGTGGTGAACATCGAGCGATCCTCTTCCATGGTGATGGCGTCGATGTTGGATCCAGCCTCCGCCACCTCGGAGGCGACGCGCGCGAGCACGCCGCGCTGGTTCTCGACCATGACGTGGATCGCCGCCTGGAAGAGCTTCGTCGTGCGCGGGTCCCATTCCACGTCGATCCACTGCTCGGGCTCGTTCCGGCGCGAGCGCGCGATGCTCCCGCAATCGGAGGCATGGACCACGAGCCCCTGGCCCTTCTTGATCGACCCGACGATCGAATCGCCCGGGATCGGCCGGCAGCAGGTCGCGAGCTGCACCGCCATGCCCTCGGTGCCGCGGATCGTGACGCTGCCGCCGCCGCGCGGGTCGTCGCGGTGCTCGGTGTTGCGGAGGAGGCGGCGGGCGACGACCGCCGGCAGTCGCTTGCCCAGGCCGATGTCGGCGAGGATCTCGTGCCTCGAGCGGGCGCCGCTGTCGCGCACGACGCGTTCCCAGCCAGCCTCGTCGATCTCCGCGAGCGAGCCCTTGAAGGGCTTGAGCGCCTGCTCGAGCAGGCGCTCGCCGAGGCTCGCGGACTCCTCGTATTGCATGGTCTTCAGGAAGTGACGGATGTTGGAGCGCGCCTTGCCGGTGCGCACGTACTGGAGCCATCCGGGATTGGGCTTGGCGTGGCTCGCGGTGATGATCTCGACCCGGTCGCCGTTGCGGAGCTCGCTGCGCAGCGGCACGAGCTCGCCGTTCACCTTTGCCGCCACGCAGCGATTGCCGATGTCGGTGTGGACCGCGTAGGCGAAGTCGACGGCCGTGGCGCCGCGGGGCAGCGAAAGGATCTTCCCCTTGGGCGTGAACACATAGACCTCGTCCGGGAAGAGATCCACCTTCACGTGCTCGAGGAACTCCGCCGGGTCGCCCGACTGGTTCTGGATCTCGAGCAGCGACTGCAGCCACCGGTGCGTCTGCTTTTGCAGCTCCGAGAGCTTCTCGCTGTCGTCCTTGTACATCCAGTGCGACGCGACGCCCGATTCCGCGAGGCGGTGCATCTGCTCCGTGCGGATCTGCACCTCCACCGGCACCCCGTACGGGCCGATGAGATCGGTGTGGATGGACTGGTAGCCGTTCGCCTTCGGGATGGCGATGTAGTCCTTGAACTTGCCCGGAATCGGCTTGTAGAGCGCGTGCAGCGCGCCGAGCGCCAGGTAGCACGAGGGCACGTCGTCGACGATGACCCGGCAGCCGAAGATGTCGTGCACCTGCGAGAACGAGAGGTGCTTCTCGATCATCTTCCGGTAGGTGGAGTAGACGTGCTTCTCGCGGCCCTGGACGCTCGCGCGGATACCCCCGTCGGCGAGCTTCTTCTTGATCGCCTCGAGCGTGCGGCCGATCATCTCGCGCCGGTTGCCGCGCGCCGCCTTCGTCGCCTTGGCGAGCACCCGGTAGCGCAGCGGGAAGAGGTGCGAGAAGGCGAGCTCCTGGAGCTCGTGGTAGATCATGTTGAGGCCGAGCCGGTTGGCGATCGGCGCGTAGATCTCCATCGTTTCCCGCGCGACGCGTCGCCTCTTGGCCGGAGAAACGGCGCCGAGCGTGCGCATGTTGTGCAGGCGGTCGGCGAGCTTGATGAGGATGACGCGCACGTCGCGCGCCATGGCGAGCAGCATCTTGCGGAAGTTCTCCGCCTGCGCGTGCTGCAGCGTCGCGAACTCGATGCGGTCGATCTTGGAGACGCCGTCCACGAGCTCGGCCACCGGCTTGCCGAACTTCTTCGCGATCTCGCTCTTGGTGGTCGGCGTGTCCTCGACCACGTCGTGCAGGAGCGCGGCGATGAGGGCCTGCGCGTCCAGGTGCCATTCGGCAAGGATCTTCGCGACCGCGATCGGGTGCGTGATGTACGGCTCGCCGCTCTGGCGATATTGGCCCGAGTGCGCCGCCCGCGCGACCTCGTAGGCCTCCTCGATCAGCTGGACGTCCTTGGGCTTGAGGTAGCCCAGGACCTGGGTGAGCTCCTCGGGCGCGGGCCCGGGAAGCGAAGCGCTCGATCCGCCGGACCTTACGCTCGATACGACTCCACGCATGACGCCGAGCAAGGACATGGGTTCACCAGCCCGGCGCTAGGCGCTCACAACACCGGCGGAGTCGGCGCCGGCGGATTGAGGAGCTCCTTGCCCACCTTGCCCGCCGCGATCTCGCGCAGCGCGATCACGGTCGGCTTGTCCTTGTTCGGATCGACCTGCGGCGTGGCGCCGAGGGCGATCTGGCGCGCGCGGTTGGTCGCCGCGAGCGTGAGCTCGAACCGGTTGGGAAGGAACTTGATGCAGTCGTCTACGGTGATGCGAGCCATGCAGATCTCTCCGTTACTTGAATTCGCCGAGGCGCGCCGCAAGGCGAATGGATTGCTGCGCGCGCGACACGCGTGCCGCCCGCACGACCGAAACCAGGTCCGAAAGCGCCGCCTCAAAGCGCTCGTTCACAATTATATATTCAAATTCAAGAACATGGGAGATTTCTTCGCGAGCGCTCGCCATGCGCCTCTCGATCGCCTCCGGAGCATCCTTTCCGCGGCTCTGCAGGCGCCGGCGCAACTCCTCCAGCGAGGGGGGCAGGATGAAGATGCCGACCATGTGCGGAAAGAGCTTTCGCACCTGGCGGGCGCCCTGCCAGTCGATCTCGAGCAGGACGTCGTGATCGCCCGACAACTCGTTCTCGATCCAGCGCCGGCTGGTGCCGTAGTAATTGCCATAGACGTCGGCGTACTCCAGGAAATCGCCCGCGGCGATCATCGCTTCGAATTTCGAGCGATCGACGAAGTGATAGTTCACCCCGTCGACCTCGCCGGCGCGCGGCGCCCGCGTGGTGTACGAGATGGAAAGGCGCACGTTGCGCTCCTGCTCCAGCAGGCCCGCGACGAGGCTCGTCTTCCCGGCGCCCGACGGCGCCACGACGACGAAGAGGTTGCCCTTGTTCATCAATCCACTCTCCCATCGTGTAGCTTTACGGCTTTTCCATGGTAACCGACATGATCGGCGGGTTCGCCGGCGTCCTGTTCGACGGCCTCGCGTACGGCAGCCTGCTGTTCGTCATCGGCATCGGACTGTCCGTGACGCTGGGGCTCATGAACTTCGTGAACCTCGCGCATGGCGCCTTCGCGATGCTGGGCGGCTACACCTGCGCGCTGCTCATGTCGCGCATGGGCGCGCCCTTCCTCGCGACGCTGCCGATCGCGTTCGCCGCGGCGACGCTCGCGGGCGCGGTCCTCGAGCGCACGCTCTACCGGCGCCTGTACCGGGCGAGCCCGCTCGACCAGGTGATGTTCTCGATCGGCCTGGTGTTCATGGCGGTCGCGGCGACCACGTACTTCTTCGGCTCATCGCAGCAGCCGGTGCGCCTGCCGGATTTCCTGCGCGGACAGGTCCGGCTGCTGGG
>JAFAGU010000140.1 GCA_019237595.1 Betaproteobacteria bacterium
CCGCATTTCTTCCTTATAGCAGAATTGCGGCACCGCCGCATTGCGATGCAGCACATCGCGAGGGGTATTCTCGGCCCATGCGCAGTGCCCTGAAATGGCTTGGTTTTGCTGCCTTGGCAGCGGCGGTGCTCGTTTGCGCTCTCTATCTTTACCTGAGGCAATCGCTGCCAGTCACCGAAGGCGTCGAGCGAGTGCAGGGCCTCGCCGGCCCGGTGGAAGTGCTCCGCGATCGCTACGGCATCCCGCATATCTATGCACATTCCCTCGAGGAGGCTTACTACGCGCTCGGATTCGCGCACGCGCAGGACCGCCTCTGGCAGATGGAGATGGGCCGGCGCATCGGCGCCGGGCGATTGTCCGAAGTGTTCGGCGCGGCCGGACTTCCCGCCGACCGGTTCCTGCGCACGCTCGGCGTGCGGCGCGCCGCCGAAGCGAACCTGCGCGGCCTCGATAGCGAGACGCGTCGAATGCTGGATGCGTACGCCGCCGGCGTGAACGCCTATCTCGCCCAGGGTCGCGTGCTGCCGATCGAATTCCTGCTGACCGGCGTTCATCCCGAGCCGTGGTCGCCGGTCGACTCGATCGCCTGGACGAAGATGATGGCGTGGGACCTCGGCGGCAACTGGCGGACCGAGCTTCTCCGCATGCGCCTTGGGCGCACGCTCGGAAACGATCGCATCGCCGAATTCCTGCCTCCCTATCCCGGAGACGCACCCCCCGCCCTGCCGGATCTTCGCGGCCTCTACGGCGCGATGGAAAAGCCATCGCCGCGGCTCGCCGGAGCCGAGCCTTGGCGAGTGCCCACGCCGAGCGAGGGAATCGGATCGAACAGCTGGGTCGTCTCGGGCGCGCGCTCGGCAACCGGAATGCCGCTGCTCGCAAACGACCCGCACCTCGGCCTCACGGCGCCGCCGGTCTGGTACTTCGCGCACATCGAGGCGCCGGGAATGCAGGCGATCGGGGCGACCTTGCCGGGCGTGCCCGCGATCATCCTCGGCCGGAACGAGCGCATCGCGTGGGGCTTCACGAACACAGGCCCCGACGTGCAGGACTTCTACCTGGAGAAGCTCGATGCGTCGGGCAACTATGTTGCGCCAAGCGGCTCCCGCCCATTTACCGTCTTTCCGGAAACGATCAAGGTCAAGGGCGGCGAGGACCAACCGCTCCGCGTGCGCGTATCGCGGCACGGCCCGGTGCTGTCCGACGCGGTGCCTTCGATCCTCGAGGTCGTGCCTCGCGGCTACGCCCTAGCGCTGCAGTGGACGGCCCTCGCGGAGGACGACCGAACCATGCAGGCCGCCGTGCGCATTGCCGGGGCGCGCGACTGGGCGAGCTTCCTCGCCATCGGCCGCGATTTCCACGCCCCGCAGCAGAACGTGAGCTATGCGGACGTCGACGGCAACATCGGGTTCGTCGCCGCCGGGCGGGTGCCGATCCGCAGGCGCGACAACGACCTCAAGGGCCTCGCGCCGGCGCCCGGCTGGGATGCGCGCTATGACTGGGCAGGCTATATCCCGTTCGACGAGTTGCCGCGCCTCTTCAATCCGCCGCGAGCCGCCGTAGTGACCGCGAACCAGAAGATCACCCCGCCGGGCTACCCGTTCCCGATCACCTTCGAATGGGAGCCGCCCTACCGGGCCTCGCGCATCGAGACGCTCCTCGACTCGAGACCGAAGCACTCCGTGGAGAGCTTCGCTCGCATGCAGGCGGACGTCGTCTCCGGTGCCGCACGCGAGCTGCTCGCCAAGCTGCTCTCCGTGCCGCCGAAGAGCGCCCAGGCGGCCGAAGCGCTCAAGCGCCTCGCCGCATGGGACGGCGCGATGTCGATGGATCGAGCGGAGCCGCTGATCTTCGTCGCCTGGTGGCGCGAGCTCGGCCGCGCGGTGTACGCGGACGAGCTCGGCGAAGCCTTCCGCGACAACTGGCTCTATCGTCCGCAGTTCCTGTCGGCCGTGCTGGGAGGCGACGGGCCGCAGGCGCGCTGGTGCGACGACGTGCGAACCCCGGTCCAGGAGAACTGCGAGGAGCTCGCCGCCGGCGCGCTCGAAAAAGCGCTCGCCGACCTTCGTACGCGCTACGGCGCCGATCCTTCCACGTGGCGCTGGGGCACGGCGCATCCGGCGCGCCACGAGCATCGCCCGTTTTCGCGCGTGCGATGGCTCGCCCCCTTCTTCGAGATCCGAGCGCCGGTTCCCGGGGACGCATTCACGCTCGACGTCGGACGTACCGACCTTGCGGACGACGCCGATCCGTACTCCGCCCGGCACGCTCCGAGCCTGCGCGCGATCTACGACCTCGCGGACCTCGAGCGCTCGCTCTTCATCCATTCCGGCGGGCAGTCGGGGAACGTGCTGTCGCCGCACTACCGCGACTTCACCGCCGCTTGGGCGCAGGTGCAGTACATCCCCATGGTCATGCACCGCGCGCGCCTGGAGCGCGAAGGCGTCCAGCGGCTGGAGCTCGTCCCGACGACCGACGAGCGCCGCCGCTAGCAGTTCCCGGCGGTCAGGCCGCCTTCTTTTCCTCGCGCAACGCGCGCCGCAGGATCTTGCCGACGTTCGTTTTCGGCAGCTCGGCGCGGAATTCGACGTACTTCGGACGCTTGTAGCCCGTGAGCTCGCGCCGGCAGTGCTCGAGGACATCCTGCTCCGTGAGCGCGGGATCGCGCTTGACGACGAAGACTTTCGGCACCTCGCCGGAGTGCTCGTCGGGCACGCCGATCGCCGCCACTTCCAGCACGCCGGGGTGCATGGCGACCACCTGCTCGATCTCGTTCGGGTAAACGTTGAAGCCCGAAACGAGGATCATGTCCTTCTTCCGGTCGACGATCGTGACGAAGCCCTTCTCATCCATGACGCCGATGTCGCCGGTGTAGAGGAAGCCGTCGGGTCCCAGCACCTTCTCCGTTTCCTCGGGCCGTTGCCAGTAGCCCTTCATCACCTGCGGGCCGCGGATTGCGATCTCGCCCGGCTGCCCGAGCGGCAAATCGCGCCGGTCCTCGTCGCGGATCGCGATTTCCGTCGAAGGCAGCGGCAGGCCGATCGAGCCGTTGAAGGACTCGATGTAGGGCGGATTCATGGTCGCGGACGGGCTCGTCTCCGTGAGGCCGTAGCCTTCCTGGAGAGGCTTGCCGGTCATCTGCTTCCAGCGCTCGGCCACCGCCTTCTGCACCGCCATGCCGCCCCCGACCGCGCTCTTCAGCGCGGTGAAGTCGAGCTTCGCGAACTCCGGGTTATTCATCAGCGCGTTGAAGAGCGTGTTCACGCCGGTGATGATGTTGTAGCGGTGCTTGCCGAGCTCCTTCACGAACCCCGGAATGTCGCGCGGGTTCGTGATGAGGATGTTGCAGCCGCCGATCTTCAGCATCAGCAGGCAATTCACCGTGAGCGAGAAGATGTGGTAGAGCGGCAGCGCGGTGATGATGACTGGAATCTCGCCACCCAGCGAAGGCAGCAGCCACGCCTCGGACTGGCAGATGTTGGCGAGGATGTTCCGGTGCAGGAGCATCGCGCCCTTGGAGACGCCGGTCGTTCCGCCGGTGTACTGGAGGAACGCGATGTCCTCGTGCCCGACCTCGAAGGGCTTCATCTGCTTTCCCGCGCCCTCGGCGAGCGCGTCGTTGAAGCGCACGGCGCCGGAAATCTCGTGGGGCGGCACCATCTTCTTCAGCTTTCGCACCACGAGATTGACGATGTGGCCCTTGAAGCCGAGCAGGTCGCCGAGCGCCGCCAGCACGACGTGCTTGACCGGCACGCGCGGGAGCACCTCCTGGAGCGTGCGGGCGAAGTTCTCGAGGATCACGATCGCTTCCGCCCCCGAGTCCCGGAGCTGGTGCTCGAGCTCGCGCGCGGTGTAGAGCGGATTCACGTTCACCACGATGTAGCCGGCGCGGAGCGCCGCGTAGAGCGCCACCGGGTACTGCAGGCAATTGGGCATCATGATCGCGATGCGCGCGCCCTTGGGCAGGCCGCGCGCCTGTAGCCACGCGGCGAAGTCGCGGGAGAGCCGGTCGAGCTCCCCGAAGCGGATCGTCTTCCCCATGCAATGGAAGGCGTCGCGATCGCGGTAGGCGGCGACGCTCTCGTCGAAGAGCTGGCCTATGGAGCCGTAGCGCCGGTAGTCGATCTCCGCCGGAACCCCGGGCGCGTAGCTCTTCGTCCAGAAGCGTTCCATGTGGACCCCTCCTCTCGCGCCGATGTTACTTGTTTTTGAAGGCGGGCTTCCTCTTCTCGAGGAACGCGGCCATGCCTTCCTTCTGGTCCTCGAGGGCGAATTGCGAGTGGAAGAGCCGGCGCTCGAAGAGGACGCCCTCCGCAAGCGCCGTCTCGTAGGCGCGGTTGATCGATTCCTTGATCATCATGACGACCGGAAGCGAATAGCCGGCGATCTTCTCGGCGACGGCGAGCGCCTCCTCCATGAGCTTCGCGAGCGGCACGACGCGCGAGACGAGGCCGGCGCGCTCGGCTTCCTGCGCATCCATCATGCGCGCCGTGAGGCAGAGGTCCATCGCCTTCGCCTTGCTCGTGAAGCGTGGCAGGCGCTGCGTGCCGCCGGCGCCCGGCATGACGCCCAGGTTCACCTCGGGCTGGCCGAACTTCGCGTTGTCGGCCGCGATGATCAGGTCGCACATCATCGCGAGCTCGTTTCCGCCGCCAAGCGCATAGCCCGCGACCGCGGCGATGACCGGCTTGCGGACGCGGCGGATGTGCTCCCAGTCCCGGGTGATGTAGTCGGCCTTGAACGCGTCCATGTAGCTGTAGCCCTGCATGACCGCGATGTCGGCGCCGGCGGCGAAGGCCTTCTCGTTCCCGGTGATCACGATCGCACCCATCGCGTCGTCCGCGTCGAGCTCGTAGAGCGCCTTTCCGAGCGCCTGCATGAGTTCCGGGTTGAGCGCATTCAGCTGCTTCGGTCGGTTGAGCGTGAGCAACCCGACGCGGCCGCGCCGCTCGAGGAGAACGAGGTCAGAGCTCATCGGTCTTCACCACCTTGGCGTAGAAGCCGTTCAGCGCGGCGAGGAAAGCGCCGTGCACCTGCCGGGCCGGGATCGTTTCCCCGCCGAAGCTCTGCGCCCGCGTCGCGCACGCATCGCCCGCGAGCGTGACCTTGTATCCGAGATCGGCGGCCTGCCGCACGGTCGCATCCACGCACATGTGCGTCATCATCCCGGCCACGACCAGGTTCTGGATCTTCTGCTTCTCGAGCGCTTCCTTGAGCGCGGTATTGCGAAAGCTGTTCGGGAAGTTCTTCTCGATCACCGATTCGCCCTCGTGCGGCGCCACGGACTTGTGAATCTCGGCCCCCTTGGTGCCCGGAAGAAAAAATGTCGCACCCGGTCGTACCGAGAGATGGCGCACGTGGAAGATCGGGAGGCTCTTCTCGCGAAATCGGGCGAGGAGCGAGCCGGCTTTCGCGCCCGCCGCTTCGGCGTCTTCGAGCTCCATCGCGCCGCCGGGAAAGTAATCGTTCTGGATGTCGATGACGAGGAGCGCCGTGTCAGCCATGTCGCCTCTTCAGCTCCGAAAGGGGAATCGCGCCGGGAACCTCGATGCGCCGCCGCCCCGGCTCGGGTGCAGGCAGCGCCTCGACCGCTCGCATCGTGCGTGCGCTGCGCTCGGCGAGCTGCTGGTAGAGGAGCATGTTGTCTTTCTTCCAGCGGATCTCTTCTTCGGCGAGCTCGCGCAGCACGCGCGCGGGAATTCCGGCGGCGAGCGAGCGGGGCGGAATGCGCGCCTCTGCCTTCACGAAGGCGAGCGCCGCCACGACGGCATCCTCGCCCACCTCCGCATTGTCGTTCACGACGGCATTCATGCCGATAAGCGCGCCGCGACGAACAACGCAGCCATGGAGGACAGCGCCGTGGCCGATGGTCGCGTCCGCGCCGACGACGGTGTCCTTACCAGGAAATCCGTGCAGCATGCACGTGTCCTGGATGTTCGCGCCGGCCTCGACGACGATGCGGCCGAAGTCGCCGCGCAGGCACGCCGCCGGCCCGATATACGCGCGCCCTGCGACGATCACGTCGCCGATCAGCACTGCGCTTTCGTGCACGAAGCTCGAGGGATCGACGACCGGCGTGATGCCGTCGATGGAATAGACTTTCGGCACACGGCGATTGTAAGCTCTTCCCATGCCGACGATCCTGGTTTCGCTCGACTCCGGCGTGCTCGCCATCACGCTCAACCGGCCGGAGAAGCTGAACGCCTTCACGCCGGAGATGCACGAGGCGCTGCGCGCGGCTTTCGCGCGAGCCGAGGACGAGCCGGCCGTGCGCGCGGTGCTCCTCACCGGCGCGGGCCGCGGTTTCTGCGCCGGCGCAGACCTCTCGACGCGTGACGGGAGCCCCGGCGCGGCGCCGATTGATCTCGCCGTGTCGCTGGGCTCGAACTGGAATCCGCTGATCCGGCGCATGCGCGCGCTTCCCAAGCCCATCGTCTGCGCGGTGAACGGTCCCGCGGCGGGCGCCGGCGCCAATCTCGCCCTCGCCTGCGACATCGTACTCGCCGCGCGCTCCGCGAGCTTCCTCCAGGCGTTCTCGCGCATCGGCCTCATTCCGGACGCCGGCGGCACCTATTTCCTGCCGCGCCTCGTCGGCACGGCGCGCGCCATGGGGCTCGCCCTCCTCGCCGACAAGCTCACGGCCGAGGACGCGGAGCAATGGGGCCTCATCTGGAAGGTCGCGGAGGACGAGCGATTGATGGACGAAGCGTTTTCGATCGCCAGGAATCTCGCCGCGGGCCCGACCAAGGGCTATGCGCTCCTCAAGCGCGCCATGAACGCCTCGGCCCTCAACTCGCTCGACGCGCAGCTCGACCTCGAGCGCGACCTGCAGCGCGAAGCCGGCTTCAGCGAGGACTATCGCGAGGGCGTGCGCGCCTTCATGGAGAAGCGCGCGCCGGCCTTCAAGGGTCGATGAAAGCCTTTCCGCTCGAGCCGATCGAGAAGGCGAGCCGGGCCGAGCTCGAGCGTCTGCAGCTCCAGCGGCTGCAATGGTCGCTCGCCCATGCCTACGAGAACGTGCCGCACTACCGAAGGACGTTCGACGCGGCAGGCGTGAGGCCCGGAGACCTGCGGTCGCTCGGCGATCTCGGCCGCTTTCCCTTCACCACGAAAGCCGACCTTCGCGAGAATTATCCGTTCGGCATGTTCGCAGTCCCCATGGACCGCGTCGTGCGCGTGCATGCGTCCTCCGGGACGACCGGCAAGCCCACGGTCGTCGGCTACACGGCGAAGGACATCGATACCTGGTCGCACCTCATGGCACGCTCGATCCGCGCGGCCGGCGCGCGGCCCGGCGACAAGGTGCATGTCGCCTACGGCTACGGCCTTTTCACCGGCGGCCTGGGCGCGCACTACGGCGCCGAGCGGCTCGGCCTTGCGGTGATTCCGCTGGGCGGCGGAATGACCGAGCGCCAGGTGCAGCTCATCCAGGACTTCAAGCCCGAGATCATCATGGTGACCCCGAGCTACATGCTCGCCATTGCGGACGAAATGGAGCGCCAGGGAATCGACCCGAGGAAGACGTCGCTGCGAATCGGCATCTTCGGCGCCGAGCCGTGGACGAACGACATGCGCGCGGGCATCGAGAAGCGCCTGTCGATCGACGCGATCGACCTCTACGGCGCCTCGGAGCTGATCGGCCCCGGCGTCGCGCAGGAGTGCATCGAGACGAAGGACGGCCTCACGATCTGGGAGGACCACTTCTATCCAGAGATCGTCGATCCCGAAACCGGCCGGCCGCTCCCCGAGGGCGAAAAGGGCGAGCTCGTCTTCACCTCGCTCACCAAGGAGGCCTTGCCCGTGGTCCGCTACCGCACGCGCGACCTCACGCGGCTGCTGCCCTCGAGCGCGCGCGCCATGCGCCGGATGGAAAAGATCACCGGCCGCTCCGACGACATGCTCATCATCCGCGGCGTGAACGTCTTCCCGTCGCAGATCGAGGAGCTGATCCTGCGCCAGCCGGAGCTCAGCCCGCACTACGTGCTCGAAGTCTCCAAGGACGGCCCGCTCGACCACTTGTCGGTCCTCGTCGAGCTCAATCCCGGGGCGGCCGACCGCGATTCC
>JAFAGU010000193.1 GCA_019237595.1 Betaproteobacteria bacterium
TGGTACGTCGGCGACGCCTTCGAGAACGGCTTCACGCTCGAGGAGGTCTACCAGCTCACGAAGATCGATCCCTGGTTCCTCGACCAGATCCAGCAGATCGTCGAGCTCGAGATGGAGCTCGACGATCAGAAACTCGATGGAGTCTCAAAAGAGAAATTCCTGGAATTGAAAAGAAAAGGCTTCTCCGACCGCCGGCTCGCGTACCTGTTTAATGCCAGCGAGAAAGAGGTCAGGGAAAAAAGGCACGCGCTCGGCATCCGCCCGGTGTACAAGCGCGTCGACACCTGCGCCGCCGAGTTCGCGACCGAGACCGCGTACATGTACTCGACGTACGACGAGGAGTGCGAGGCCGACCCGAGCGATCGCAAGAAGATCATGGTTCTCGGCGGCGGCCCGAACCGGATCGGGCAGGGGATCGAATTCGATTACTGCTGCGTGCACGCCGCGCTCGCGCTGCGCGAGGACGGGTTCGAGACGATCATGGTCAACTGCAACCCCGAGACCGTCTCCACGGACTACGACACCTCGGACCGGCTCTACTTCGAGCCGCTCACTCTCGAGGACGTGCTCGAGATCGTCGACAAGGAAAAGCCCTGGGGGGTCATCGTGCAGTACGGCGGCCAGACGCCGCTCAAGCTCGCGCAGGACCTCGCCGAGGCCGGCGTCCCGATCATCGGCACGAGCGCCGACTCGATCGACGTCGCCGAGGATCGCGAGCGCTTCCAGAAGCTGCTCCACAAGCTGAAGCTGCTGCAGCCGCCCAATCGCACGGCCCGTTCCGCGGAGGAGGCAGTAAAGCTCGCCGAGGAGATCGGCTATCCGGTGGTGGTGCGCCCGAGCTATGTGCTCGGCGGCCGCGCGATGGAGATCGTCCACTGGCAGGCGGACCTCGAGCGCTACATGCGCGAGGCGGTGAAGGTCTCCAACGATTCGCCGGTGCTCATCGACCAATACCTGTCGGACGCCACCGAGGTCGACGTCGATTGCATCTGCGACGGGCGCGACGTCCTGATCGGCGGGGGCATGGAGCACGTCGAGCAGGCCGGCGTGCACTCGGGCGACGCGGCCTGCTGCATGCCGCCGCATTCGATGTCGGCGCACATCGAGCGGGAGCTTCGCCGCCAGACGGCGCTCCTTGCGAGGGCGCTCGAGGTGAAGGGGCTCATGAACGTGCAGTACGCGATCCAGAAGGACCGCGTGTTCGTGCTGGAAGTGAATCCGCGTGCCTCCCGCACCGTGCCCTATGTCTCGAAGGCCACCGGCCTGCCGCTCGCGAAGATCGCCGCGCGCTGCATGGCAGGAAAGAGCTTGCGCGAACAAGGGGCGGCGGAGGTGACGCCGCCGTACTTCTCGGTGAAGGAGGCGGTTTTCCCCTTCGCTAAATTCCCCGGCGTGGACACGATCCTCGGCCCCGAGATGAAGTCCACCGGCGAGGTGATGGGCGTGGGCTACACCTTCGGCGAAGCCTTCGTGAAGTCGCAGCTCGCCGCCGGAGTGCGGCTTCCCTCGGGCGGCAAGGCGTTCATCAGCGTGCGCGACGGCGACAAGCTCGCCGCCGTGCAGATCGCGCGCGACCTGGTCGAGCTCGGCTTTACGCTGCTCGCCACCCGCGGCACCGCCGGCGTGCTCAAGTCGCATGGCATCGCCGTCACGCCGGTCAATAAGGTCGCCGAGGGACGCCCCCATATCGTCGACATGATCAAGAATGGCGACGTGAGCTTCATCGTCAACACGGTCGAGGCGACGCGCACGGCCAACACCGATTCGCGCGCCATCCGCGTCACCGCGCTTGCGCGCCGCGTGACCTACTACACGACGGTCGCCGGTGCCAAGGCGGCCTGCGCCGGGATGAAGCACATCGCCCGCCTAGAGCCCTACCGCCTGCAGGACCTCCACGCCGGCCTGCGCCGCGCCGCCGAAACCTCGCTCGCGAGCTGACCATGCCGAAGACGCCGATGACCAAGCGAGGCGCGGAGCTTCTCCGAGAGGAGCTGCATCGCCTGAAGACCGTGGAGCGGCCCGCCAACTCCAAGGCGATCGGCGAGGCGAGGGCGCACGGCGATCTTTCCGAGAACGCGGAATACCACGCCGCCCGCGAGCGCGCCGGGTTCATCGAGGGGCGCATCGCGGAGCTCGAGGCGAAGCTCGGCAACGCGCAGATCATCGATCCCAAGCTCCTCCACGCCGAAGGGCGCTGCGTCTTCGGCGCGACCGTGGAGGTCGAGGACGGCGAGGGCCAGTCCGCGGTGTGGCAGATCGTCGGCGAGGACGAGGCCGACATCAAGCAGGGACGAATCTCGGTCAGCTCGCCGATCGCGCGCGCGCTCATCGGCAAGGAAGCGGGCGAATCCGTGGAAGTGCAGACGCCGGGCGGGCTGAAGTCCTACGAGATCGTCGACGTTCGCTACGAATAGCGCCGGCGGCCGGCGAGCGACGCCGCCCTAACGCCCGCGTTCGGCGACCGCATCGCCCCACGGGGACATGATCTCGGTGCAGCCGCTGTTCGCGTCTCCTTCGCGCAGGACCCCGGCGGGCACGGCGAACGAATAGGGGAAATGCGTGCGTCGCGCCGCGACGGTCGGCAGGACCTCCTGCAGCGCCGCGAGTACGTCGCGCGGCAATGTCTGGTCGGCGACGATCCGGCCTTCGCCGCTCACGTCGATGCGCGGGCGATGGAACGCTTCCTCTAGGCTCGCGGCGTCGTCTAGCAGGAACGAGGCGAGCTGGAGCACCGTCCCCACGATCTTGCGCCCGCCCGAGGCGCCGAGCGCGAAGAGGCGGCCATCGGCCGCCTCGCCCACGATCGGGCAATAGTTGCCAAGGCAGCGTTTCCCGGGCGCGAGCGAGTTCGGCTTCCCCGGCTCGGGGTCGAACCACATGATCCCGTTGTTGAGCGGGATGCCGGTCGAGGCCGACACCACCCGGGAGCCGAAGATCGAGAGCAGCGTCTGCGTCACCGCGCACAGGTTGCCGTGGCGGTCGACCACGCTGAAATGCGTCGTGCACGCGCTCGACTCGTCGCGGTCGCCCGAAGCAGCGAGCCGCTCCCTCCAGGCCAAATCGAGCGCCTTGGCGTAGTCGGAGTACGAGGGCTTCGCGATGGCGGACAGGCGCTTCAGCGCCTGCGCGAGCGTCGGCCCGCCGGTCATGCCCGGCGCGACATGGACGCGACCGCCTCGGTAGGGCACCTGGAGGGCGTCGCGGATTTCCGCGTGATATGCCCCGAAGTCGGCCTCGGAGAGCGAGCCGCCCTTAGCCTGGACGTCGCGCGCAAGCGCGCGCCCGAGCTCGCCGCCGTAGAGCGCGCCGGCGCCCTCGCGCGCGACCTGCTCGAGCGATGCGGCGAGCGTGCGCTGGTCGAGCCTCTTTTCGTTGATGCCGGTCCACGTGCCGAGCGGGGGCCAGCGCCCTTCCTCGAGGAAGAGGCGCGCCGCGTCGGAATCGCGCGAGAGCGCTCGCGCGTTCGACGCGATCAGCAGCCCGGAATACCAGTCGAGCAGCATGCCTTCGCGGGCGAGGCCGACCGCCGGTTCGACCAGCTCTCGCCACGGAATGCGTCCCATCCGCTCGTGCGCGAGCGCCATGCCGGCCACGACGCCGGGAACCGCCACTGCCGTCGCGCCCTCCAGGTTGCGATCGTCCTTGACGGCCGGCCAGGGAAGGAGGTCCGACGCTCGGCCCGTGCCCGCCAGCGGATAGTGCGCAGGGTCGAGGGCGCGCGGCGCGCGCATTCCGTAGTCGACGGCATACGCCTTCTGCTCGGAAGCGCGCCACAGCACCATGGCGCCGCCGGCCGCGAGGCCGCTCATCCAGGGCTCCACGACGCCGATGGCGAAGGAGGTCGCCACCGCTGCGTCCACCGCGTCGCCCCCCGCCTCGAGGACCTCGGCGCCGACTTGAGCGGCGCGGCGGTGCTGCGCGGCGACGATGCCACCCTTCGAGGACACCGCTGGCTTACGGATGAGCTGCGAGCGGGAGAAGTAATCGTTCACTGGTCGACAGTAATGCCGGCCGTGGCGATGATCTCGCGCCACTTGCCGACCTCGGCCGAGATGAACCGAGCGAGCGCCTCCGGGCTGCTCGCCATGGGCTCCGCGCCGAACTCGGCGAAACGGGCGCGCACGGCGGGTTCGCCCATCGCCGAAGCGATTTCGCCGTACAGCCGGTCGACGATCGGGCGCGACGTGCCCCGCGGCGCGAGGAAGGCGAACCAGGCGGACGATTCGTAGCCGGCCAGGCCGGCTTCCGCGGCCGTCGGCACGGAGGGGAGCGCCGCAAGCCGCCTTTCGCTCGCCACGGCGAGCGGGCGAACCTGGCCCGCCTTCAACTGGCCGATGACATTGGGAACGAGCTGGAACCCGACCGGGACTTCGCCGCCGACCAGATCGGAGACGAGCTGGGCGGTAACGCGATACGGCACGTGGGTCATGCGCACGCCGGCAAGCTGCTCGAAGAAGGCGCCTGCGAGATGCTGGGAGCTGCCGTTTCCAACCGATCCGAACGGCGTCGCGGGTTTTTCCTTCAGATACGAGACGAGCCCGCGCAACGACTGCACCGGCAGCTTCGCGCTGACGACGACGACATTCGGGAGCTTTGCGTAGAGCGAGATCGGCTCGAAGTCCTTCTCGGGATCGTAGCCGAGCCCAGGATAGAGCACCTTGTTCGCCGCGAGCGGTCCGGAGGCGCTCATGAGGATGGTGTAGCCATCCGGCGCCGCCTTCGCCGCCGCCGCCGTGCCGACGTTGCCGCCGGCGGCCGGACGGTTGTCCACGACGAAGCGCTGCCCCATCGACGGTGCAATGCGGTCCAGGACGATGCGCGCCATCACGTCGCTCGCGCTTCCCGTCGAGAACGGCACGATCACCGTCACCGGGCGGGCCGGATACTCCTGCGCGAGCGCATCCGCTCCGATGAGGAGGGCGCCCAGAACGAGAAAACGCAGGATCACGGCACTCGGCCGGCGGCTGTGCCGAAGCGCCGGCGCATTACTTCCTCGAACGGAAGCTCCGCCGGCGCGAGCGCGCCGCCCGCCCGCAGGCGGTACGCCGCAGCTCGCCGGGGCGCTTGCGGCTCCGTTCCCTCAGCGAGCGCTCGAGCCCCCTGGAGCATCGCCTGCCGGAAGCGCACGATCGCGATGTCGGTGGCGCTCAAGTGCTCGCTCGTCCGGTCGGCGATGAGGCCCTGACTGTCCTGAGCCATCGCATCCTGCTCGGCGATGCCTCGCACGCCCGTGAACGAGCGGTGCTTTTGCTCCTCCCGGTCGATGAGGTAGTCGTTGGTCCTGTTTCGAAGCGGAACGTAGCCGGGGCCAAGCTCGGCGAACTGGCCGTAGCCGCCTTTATCGTAACGCGCGCGCTCTTCGGCGCCGAGCGGACGTTCGGGATGCCAGGCGTAAACGTAGATCCAGCACGATTCGTCGTCCACGGGCACCCACGTGTAGCCGTAGTACGTCTCCCCTGGCATCGCCGAGGGCGTGATGGAGTGCGACGGGAGCATGAATTGGGTCGCCCGCCAGTAGAGCTCGCCGCCGTCGGCCTTGCGCGATCCGCCGATGGCAAAGCCGACTTCATGGTCGAGGATCGTGAACTGCGGCAAGGGATCGTGCCGCAGCCAGCGGATGCGCCGCTCGTCGGCCGCCGCCTGGGGATTCTCGTTTGCCTTCATGCCGGGCGCCGGCATGTGAAGGAAAGAAAAGTGCGCAGTATCGAGCGCGCCCTCCATCGACTGCGCCCAGTTGCACTGCTGCAGGCGCTTGGTGACGTAGCGGTGCGAGGGCGGCACTAGGCCGAACTCGAGCTGCGGCAGGTCCGGCGGCTCTCGATCGGCGGGCCCGAGGTAGGCCCATACGAGCTCGCCGAACTCGCGCGTCGGACACGCGCGGATCGCGATCTTCCCGTGGTAGGCGGACCCCGCCGGAACGTTCGGCAGCTCGAGGCAACGCCCGCCTACGTCGTACTTCCACCCGTGATAAATGCAGCGCAGCCCGCCTTCCTCGTTCCGGCCGAAGAAGAGGTCCGCGCCGCGATGCGCGCATCGCGGCTCGACCAGCCCGACCGCGCCCGCGCTGTCCCGGAATGCAATGAAAGGCTCGCCGAGCACCCGCACGCGAATCGGCGGGCTGTCGGGCGCGGGCAGCTCGCGGGAAAGCGCGACCGGGAGCCAGAAACGGCGGAAGTACTCGCCCATGGCGGTCCGCGGGCCGGTGCGCGTGAGGAGCTCGTTTTCGGCGGCTGTGAACACTGCGTGCCTATTCTCGCCCCCGCGCCGCGACGCTGACCAGCACATTTCACCGGGCGGCGATCGAGCGCGCTTCGAGGCCGGTATCATGCAAGCATGAAGACTTGGAGCCGGTCCGCCGTTGCCGTCACACTCGCCGGAGCGGCGATCCTGATGGTGACGATGGGCGCCCGGCAATCGCTGGGCCTTTTCGTCTCTCCGCTCAACAGTTCCACGGGCTTGGGCATCGTCACTATCAGCTTCGCCATGGCCGTGGGCCAGTTCGTGTGGGGCGCGGCGCAGCCGATCGCGGGCGGCCTCGCCGACCGCTTCGGCCCGGCGCGCGTGCTCGTGGGCGGCCTCCTCGTCCTTGCGGCCGGAACGGCGCTGACGCCTTTCATGAGCTCGGGGCTCGGGCTCGTGCTGTCGCTCGGCGTCGTGACGGCGCTCGGAGCCGGCGCCGGCAGCTTCTCGGTGCTGATCGGCGCGGCGGCGAACCGGCTCGCGCCCGAAGAGCGAGGGGCGGCCTCGGGCATCATCAACGCCGGCGGCTCGTTCGGGCAGTTCGTCTTCGCACCGATCACCGGCAAGCTCATCCAGCTCCTCGGATGGATGGGCGCGATGTGGTCCCTCGCCGCCATCACGCTTTTCGCGCTTCCGCTCATCCGGCCGGTGGCGAAGCGCGATGCGGGGCCGGCGAAAGCCGCCGCGCCAGGAGACAAGGGTGTCTGGAATGCGATCCGCTCGTCCATGGGCGACTCGAGCTACCTGCTCCTGCACGCGGGGTTCTTCACGTGCGGGTTCCACATCGCCTTCCTCGTCACGCACCTGCCCGGCGAAGTCGACCTGTGCGGGCTGCCTCCAGCCGTGGCGAGCTGGTCGCTCGGCATCATCGGGCTTTCGAATATCGTAGGAAGCCTCTTCGCCGGCGCCGCGGTGTCGCGATACCGCAGCAAGTACGTGCTCGCGTGGATGTACGCCTCGCGCGCGGTCCTGATCGCCGTCTATCTCGTCTCGCCGAAAACGGCGGCGACGTTCTACCTCTTTGCCGTCGGTCTCGGGCTCACATGGCTCGCCACCGTGCCGCCCACGGCGGGAATCGTCGGCAAGCTCTTCGGCGTGCGATACCTCGCGACGCTCTTCGGGCTCACGCTGCTATCGCACCAGGTCGGTGGCTTCCTCGGCGCCTACCTCGGAGGCCTCGCCGTCGCGAGCACGGGCAACTACCAATGGATGTGGTACGGGGACATCGTGCTCTCGACTTTTGCGGCGCTCGTCAACCTGCCCATTCGCGAGGCGCCCGTGCACCCCCGCGTCGCAGCGGCGGCGGCGTAGCCGTTCCGGCCTGTCGACCCGCAGCGCCGGTTACTCGGCCGCGGGCTTCTTGCGGTAGATCACGAAGACCTTGCCGACGTGCTGCACCGGCTCGGCCCCGGTGCGCTCGCAGATGGCGTCGAAGGCGGCGGCGCGCTCGTGGCGGTCCATTGCCGGGGCGCGCAGCTTGAGGAGCTCGTGCGACTTCAGCGCGAAGTCGATTTCCTTCAGGACCGCGTCGGTCAGGCCCTTGCCGCCAATGGTGACCACCGGCTCCAGCTTGTGAGCCTGTGCCTTGAGCGCCTGGCGCTCGCGCGGCGTCAGCATGGCTT
Source organism: Betaproteobacteria bacterium (assembly GCA_019237595.1). Taxonomy (GTDB): domain Bacteria; phylum Pseudomonadota; class Gammaproteobacteria; order Burkholderiales; family SG8-39; genus SCGC-AG-212-J23. The sequence continues at coordinate 7,863 of JAFAGU010000193.1, forward strand.
TCCATTCATGGAAAGAAGCCGCGCTCCTAGGTGACGGGCGAGGCCGCGGCCGCCTTCGAGCATCACCTGGCCGTGGTTCCATTCGAAGACGGGAGCTAGGAGCGGTGCAAGCGCGTTCATCCAGGCCTTGCCGGTGTCGACGCTCCACGTATAGCGCACGGAGGTTCTCGCTCCGGAGTCACGCAGATCCCAGCGGCCATGGCCCTTCAAGTCGCCGAGCGCTTCCCCCTCGATGCGGCGCGGCCGCTCCATGACAGTAGTGCGCATGTCGAACGTCAGCCGGTAGGGCAGGCGGCTGGACCACGTATACCGGGTGATTGCGCCCGTGCCGTCGGGGCCCGGCTTCAGCAGCTCCTGCGCGCGCTCCACGTAGTGCCACCACGAGGGCCATTCCTGCGTGCAGACGAGCGCGTTCCACACCCGCTCGGCAGGCGCGTCGAGCTCCCAGTCGGTCACGAGGGTATAGCGGCTCATCGGACCCCCTATGATAGGCAATGGCCAAGTCGAGCAAGCAGTGGCTGCGCCGCCATGTCACCGACCCCTATGTCCGCAAGGCGAGGGAGCAGGGCTATCGTTCCCGCGCGGCGTTCAAGCTGCTGCAGCTGGACGAGAAAGAGCGCTTGCTGAAGGGGGGGATGACGGTTGTCGACCTCGGCGCGGCCCCCGGCGGCTGGTCGCAGCTCGCGGCCGAGAAAGTCGGGCCGGCGGGTCGCGTCGTGGCGATTGATTTGCTGGACGTCGCCCCCATAAAGGGCGTAACCATCCTCAAGGGGGATTTCCGGGACTCGATCGTGCTCGATGCGCTGCGCGGCGAACGGGCGGATGTCGTGCTTTGCGACGCCGCGCCCAACCTCTCGGGCATTGGGCTCACAGACCAAGCGCGCCAGCTCGAGCTTGCCGCCGCCGCCGTGGAGTTTTGCCGTAAGGCGCTGAAGGCGGAAGGAGTTTTTGTCGTCAAGGCGTTCCAGGGCAGCGCTTTCGACGAGCTCATGCGGACGTTGCGCTCGGTATTCGCCTCCGTGCGCATCGCCAAGCCGGCTGCTTCGCGCGGCGAATCAGCCGAAACCTATGTCGTGGCGAGGCGTCTATTAGCCGGGAAGGAAAGCGCGTAAGATGAACAGCTTGCTTCACGCAGTCCCCAACAGGAGTTAAGTCCTTGAACAATATGCTCAAGAACCTGGTCATCTGGCTCGTCATCGGGCTCGTGCTGATGACCGTGTTCAACCAGTTCAATCAGCGCCAGCAGGTGCCGAACACCGTCGATTACTCGCAGTTCCTCGACGAGGTGAAGGCCGGCCGCATCTCCGAAGTGACCATCGAAGGGCGCAACCTCAAGGCGACCACCTCCGACGGCAAGAAAATCACCACCTACTCGCCGGGCGACATCTGGCTCGTCTCGGACCTGCTCAAGTATGGCGTGAAGGTGAAGGCGAAGCCCGAGGAAGAGCCTTCGCTCCTCATGAACATCTTCGTCTCGTGGTTCCCGATGCTGCTCCTCATCGGGGTGTGGATTTTCTTCATGCGCCAGATGCAGGGCGGAGGGCGCGGGGGCGCCTTCAGCTTCGGCAAGTCGCGCGCCCGCATGCTCGACGAATCGGCGAACACCGTGACCTTCGCCGACGTCGCGGGCTGCGAGGAGGCGAAGGAGGAAGTCGCGGAGCTGGTCGATTTCCTGCGCGATCCGTCCAAGTTCCAGAAGCTCGGCGGCCGCATCCCGCGCGGCGTGCTGATGGTCGGCTCGCCCGGCACCGGCAAGACGCTCCTCGCGCGAGCGATCGCCGGCGAGGCGAAGGTTCCCTTCTTCTCCATCTCGGGTTCTGATTTCGTCGAGATGTTCGTCGGCGTAGGCGCGGCCCGCGTGAGGGACATGTTCGAGCAGGCGAAAAAGCACGCGCCCTGCATCGTGTTCATCGACGAGATCGACGCGGTCGGCCGCCAGCGCGGCGCGGGCCTGGGCGGCGGCAACGACGAGCGCGAGCAGACGCTGAACCAGCTCCTGGTGGAGATGGACGGCTTCGAGGCGACCGCTGGCGTGATCGTGATCGCCGCGACCAACCGCCCGGACGTCCTCGACCCGGCGCTCCTGCGCCCCGGCCGTTTCGACCGGCAGGTCGTGGTGCCTCTCCCGGATATCCGGGGGAGAGAGGAAATCCTCAAGGTCCACATGCGCAAGGTGCCGCTCGCGCCGGACGTGAAGCCGGACATCATCGCGCGCGGGACGCCGGGGTTCTCGGGCGCAGACCTCGCGAACCTCGTCAACGAGGCGGCGCTCTTCGCGGCGCGGCAGAACAAGCGCCTCGTGGACATGGACGACTTCGAGCGCGCGAAGGACAAGATCATCATGGGCGCCGAGCGGCGTTCGATGGTGATGCCCGAAGAAGAGCGGCGCAACACCGCCTACCACGAGTCGGGCCACGCGATCGTCGCCCGGCTGCTGCCCAAGACCGACCCCGTGCACAAGGTCACGATCATCCCTCGCGGTCGCGCGCTCGGCGTCACCATGCAGCTCCCGGAGCAGGACCGCTACAGCCAGGACCGCGAGCGGCTCATGAACATGATCGCCGTCCTCTTCGGCGGGCGCATCGCCGAGGAGCTCTTCATGAACCAGATGACGACGGGCGCCTCGAACGACTTCGAGCGGGCAACCGAGATCGCGCGGCGCATGGTCACGCAATGGGGCATGTCCGACGAGCTCGGCCCGATGGTCTACGGCGAGAACGAGGGCGAAGTGTTCCTGGGCCGCTCGATCACGACGCACAAGAACGTCTCCGAAGCGACGATGCAGAAAGTCGACGCCGAGATCCGCCGCATCATCGACCAGCAGTACCGCCTCGCGCGGCGCCTGCTGGAGGAGAACCGCGACAAGGTCGAGGCGATGACGAAGGCGCTCCTCGAGTGGGAGACCATCGACGCCGACCAGATCGCCGACATCATCTCCGGCAAGCCGCCGCGGCCGCCCAAGCCTTCGAGCGGCGGGCAGCCGCAGCCGCGCCGCAGCGGCGACGGCGGCGGCGCCCAGGGCGAGACCGCCGCGACGCCTGCAGCCTAAGGCGACGGCTCCACAACGCCGATCTCCCGGCCTTCG
>JAFAGU010000271.1 GCA_019237595.1 Betaproteobacteria bacterium
CGAGCGCCGCGCTGTCGTAGTGGCCGCCGACCAGCCACTCGACGAGGAGCTCCGGCAGGCGCTTTTCGCCGATCGCGGCGAAGCTGTCGAAGGGCGTGGCGAGGATCGCGGCGCGCACTTCGCGCGCCGCGGCGACCGCCACCGCCACGTAGGTGCCAAGGCTGCGGCCAAGGACGACGATGTTGGAGGCATCCACGTCGGGCCGCGCGACCGCCCAGTCGTAGACGAGCTTTGCGTCCTCGAGCGCGTGCGCCTCCGAAGGCGCGCCTTCGGAGAGTCCGAAGCCGCGGTAGTTCACCACCAGCCAGCCCCAGTCGTCAGGGAGGCGCGCGCGCAGGAAACCGGAAACCTCGTGGCGGACCCCGCCGTAGACGATGACGAGCGGATAGCGATGCCCCGGCGAACGCGCCGGGCGCCGCAACCATCCGCGAAGCTGCACGCCGTCCGGCGTGCGGATCGCGACTTCCTGCACATCGTGCCGGCTCGAGGCGAGGGACTGGAGGCCGTGCTTGTCGACCGGCAGCGGGTCGAATAGGACCGGAGCCTCCAGGACGCGCAGGAGCCCGCCGTCGGAGCTTGCGCCGAGCGCAAGCGCGCCGAGCGCGGCGGCGAGCAGCACGGCGGCGACGGTGCGGGCGGAATGGTCCATGGCGGGCCTCACCTCGCTAAACTCCGCAGATGGCCAAACGGTTGACAGTGGAAATCGCCTCGGACGTGATTTGTCCCTGGTGCTACATCGGCAAGCGCCGGTTCGAGAAAGCAGTCGCCCTGGCGGCGGACGAAGTCCAGGTGGAGCTTCGCTGGCTTCCCTTCCAGCTCAATCCCGATATGCCCGCGGGGGGAATGGCGCGCCGGGCCTACCGAGAGGCGAAGTTCGGCTCCCTCGAGCGCAGCCGGCAGCTCGACGCGCGGGTCGCCGCGGAAGGCGCGAAGGAGGGCATCGCCTTCGCGTTCGACCGCATGGAGCGCACGCCCAACACCTCGCGCGCGCACCAGCTCATCGACGTGGCGCAGCGTTCGGGGCGCGCGCAGGCGGTGGTCGATGCGCTTTTCCGCGCGTACTTCGAAGCGGGCCGCGATATCGGCGACGAGGCGGTCCTCGCCGAGCTTGCGAGTGCTGCAGGCGTCGCAGACTGGCCCGCGGCAGCGGATGCCGATCGCGTGGCGGCGCTCGAAGAGGACGTGCGCAGCCTTGGCATCCAGGCCGTTCCGACGTTCATCCTCGATCGGCGGGTCGGCGTTTCCGGTGCGCAGGCGCCTGAGACGCTCGCTCAGGCGCTGCGCGAGACCGCGGAAGCCGAGAGCGCCTAGGTAAAGTCGAGGCGCGTTTCGAGGACGATGCCGTAGATCGGCAGCGCCGGTCCGCGGCCGAATTCGAGCGGCGGCAGCGCCTTCGCGCCGAGATCCGCCGCGGCAGGCCCGAGCGCCTTCACGGCGTCGGCCGAGAGCACGATCTCGCCGGCGCGCGCGCGATGCACGAGCCGCTCGGCGATGCCGATCGAGTGGCCGAACGCGACGTACTGCTCGCCGCCCTTGGGGCCCGCCATGCCGAAGAGCGTCTCGCCGCAGTGCAGCCCGATCGCGAGCGCCGCCGGCAGGCCGAAATCCGCCTGCCAGCGCTCGCCCATGGGCGCAAAGTCGCGCAGCAGCGCCTGCGCGGCCGCGAGGCCCGAGGCGGCGCACTGCGCCGGCCGCGCGCCGCGGAACGCGGCGACGACGCCGTCGTTCTGCACGGAGCAGATCTCGCCGTTCTGCGCCTTGACCGAGGCCGCCGCGAGCGTGAAGAAGGCGCTCGCGAGCTGGAGCACGCGCTCCGGATCGAGCACTTCGGAAAGCCGCGTGAAGTTGCGCAGCTCCGCCTGGAGGAGGACCGCCGGCCCGCGCTCGGCGAGCATGCGCCCGCCGGCGGGCGCCCTGCCGCTCACCGCCGCCGTCATGCCTGGCATGGCTTCTCCTTTGTCAGAAGCGGCCATGGTAGGAACCCTTGCAGCGGCCCGACAGGAAAAATTCCCGCTTCAGCCGAGCAGGGCGACGAGCGAGACGAAATAGACGACGAGCGAGCCGGCCGCGAAGAACATCACGGTCGGGTCGGACGCCTGGGGGAGGTCGGCATCGCGCGGCACGGGCGCCGGATGGTCGTCGTGCCCGGCTTCTTCGCCGCCGCGGTGGGAGAGCTTCTCGTTGAAGGCGCGGAAGAAGTCGTCCGCGACCTTCTTGGCCGCCGCATCGACGAGGCGCGAGCCGATCTGCGCGAGCTTGCCGCCGACATTGGCGTGCACGTCGTACGCGAGCCTCGTTTGATCGTGGCCCGGGGAAGAAAGGCTCACTTTCGCGCTGCCCTTCGCGAAGCCCGCCGCGCCGCCCTGTCCTTCGAACGCGAGCGAATAGGAGTCGGGCGCCTTGACGTCGGAGAGCGTGAGCTTGCCCTTGAATTTCGCGCTCACCGGGCCGACGCGGGCGACCATCAGCACCTGGTAGGCGTTGTCGCCGGTCGGCTCGATCGACTCGCAGCCCGGCACGCACTGCTTGAGCACCTCCGGGTCGTTGAGCGCGCGCCAGACTTCGGCCTGGGGCGCGGGAACGAGCTGCTCGCCGGTCATCTCCATGCGACGGACTCCTGTTTTCGGGTGAGCGGACCGCTAAGCGTCTTCGCGAGGTCCACGAGGCTCTTCAGATTATGCACCGGCAGGAAGACATCCACGTGCGGCAGCATGGCGCGCACGCCCGCCGGCCTCGCCTCGAAGCGCTCGTAGCGAAGGAGCGGGTTCAGCCATACGAGGTAGCGGCAGGACTTCGCGAGCCGCTCCATCTCTTCGCCGAGGCCTTCGCCCGCCTCGCGGTCGAGGCCGTCGGAGACGAGGAGCACGCACGCGTTCTGGCCGAGCACGCGGCGCCCCCACTTGAAGTTGAACTCGCGCAGCGACGCCCCGATCCGCGTTCCACCCGACCAGTCCTGGATCGCTTCGGCGACCTTCGCCATGGCCACGTCCACGTCGCGGTGGCGCAGCTGCCGCGTGATGTTGGTGAGCCGCGTGCCGAAGACGAACACGCTCACGCGGTCGCGGTCGTTCGTCACCGCGTGCAGGAAGTGCAGGAACATGCGCGAGTACGGGTTCATCGAGCCCGAGATGTCGCACAGGATGACGAGCGGCGGGTGCAGCTCGCGCGGCGAGGCGCGCACGAGCGGGATGATGTCGCCGCCCGAGCGCAGCGTGCCGCGCAGCGTCGCTCGGAGGTCGACCGACGCGCCGTTCCGCGAAGCGGCTTTTCGGCGCGTGCGGATCTTCGGCAGCGGCAGGCGAAGCTGCGAGATCATCTGCCTCGCCTGGGCGAGCTCGGCGGCCGACATGGTGTCGAAGTCCATGCGCTGCAGGAGCTCGCGCGTGGAGGAGGTGAGCCGCGCCTCGAGCTCGACGCGCTCTTCCGCTTCCGCGGCGTTCTTCTTCTGCGCGAGCAGCGCATCGGTGAGGCGCTGGCTCTGCTCGCGCTCGGGCTTGGCGGCGCGGCCGTAGGCCTGCGGGAGGAGCGCCTGCATCATCTTTTCGCTCAGCTTCGGGTCGCGCCAGAAGATGCCGAAGGCCTGGTCGAAGATCGGCCGCTGCTCCTGGCGCGAGAGGAGCACCGCCGACATGGTCCAGTACCAGTCCTCGCGCCGCGGCGGGAACTGCGCGGCGCCCGTGCGCTCGAGCGCGTTCACGCAGTCGACCACGCGGTCGGGGCCGACGCGAAGCCCCGCGGCGCGCAGGAGCCGCGCGAAGTGCATGACGTTCTCGGCGAGGCGGCCTTCGCTTCGCGCGGCGCTCATGCGGCGCCTTCCCGCGCGAGCTTCTCGACCTGCGAGGAAGCGACCACGGCATGCTCGCGGAAATAGCGCTCGTGGTTTCGCTCGACCTCCGAGAGCCGGTAGACGTAGTTCACCATGAGCCCGGCCGAGCGCGTCATGCCCTGCTCGGAGGTATCGCCGAGCCAGTTGAGCCGCTCGAGGACGGCGCCGTTCGCGAGGTGGAAGCGCGCCACGGCGTCGCGCGGCTCCGCGCCCTGCTTCTCGCGCAGGAGGTAGCGGGCGCAGAGCGAGAGGAGGAGCTTCTCGAGCGCCGCCGGCACCTCGCCGAGGTGCCAACCGGGTTCCTCGAGGCGCGCGAGGGCCGCTTTCTCGTCGCCCGCTAGCTGCGCCTCGCCGGCGAGCCAGCGCCGGAAACCCGGCACCGGCGAGAGCGTGGCGAAGCGCCGCAGGTGTGGGAACTCGCGCTGCAGCTCCTGCGCCACCTGCTTGATGAGGAGGTTCCCGAACGAGATGCCGCGCAGGCCTTCCTGGCAGTTCGTGATCGAGTAGAACACCGCGCAGTCCGCGTTCCTCGGATCGGCGACCGCCGCCTGCACGTCGAGGAGGGGCTGCACGCGCGAGCTCATGCCCTGCGTGAGCGCGACCTCGATGAAGATGATCGGCTCGTCGGGGAGCTGCGGGTGGAAGAAGGCGAAGCAGCGCCGGTCGGCTTCCAGGCGCCGGCGCAGGTCGCGCCAGCCCTGCACGGCGTGCACCGCCTCGTACTGGATGAGCTTCTCGAGCACGAGCGCGGAAGTGCGCCAGTCGATGCGCTCCAGGCGGAGGAACCCGCGGTTGAACCACGAGCGCAGGAGGTGCAGCAGGTCCGCGTCGATGACGCGCCATTCCGCGTGCTCGGCGAGCTCCTTGAGGAGCGTGCCGCGCATGCCGACGAGCGCCGCCGTCCCTCCGGGCGCCATGTTGAGGCGGCGGAAGAGCTCCTGGCGCGGCGGCTCGATTGCTTCCTCGAGGACGAGCAGGTTCTCGGGCGTGGGATCGGCGCGGTAGGCGTCGGCTGCGCGCCCCACGACTTCCGGCGAAGGGGAATAGCCGCGCGCCAGTACGTCGAAGAATTCCTCGCGGCAATGCTCGTCGAGCCGCCGATAGGCGTCGAGCGCGTCGCGCGCGAGCGCCGCGCCCGCAAATTCGGCGCGCTCGGCGAGGAGCGCCTCGCAAAGGTCCACGAGGTGGCGGGTGCGGCGGTCGATCGCGTCCTCGCGCCCCCCCAGGAGGCGGCGAAGAAACGATACCCGGTTCATCAGGTTGCCCATGTCGAGCCCGCCGAGGCGGCCCTGACCTTATAGCCGACTTTTATTGACTAAGCAGCCGCCTTGGCGTCGGCGGTGAGGCGCTGGGCTTCTTCCCCGGCGATCCGCTCGATGTCGTCCCGGTACTTGAGCAGCACCCCGAGGGTGTTGTTGACCGTTTCCGGGTCGAGCGCCAAGCGATCGAGCGCCGCCAGGCAGTTGGCCCAGTCGATCGTCTCGGCGACGCCGGGCAGCTTGAAGAGCTCCGTCTTCCGCAGCTTCTGGACGAAGGCGACGACTTCGCGGGAGAGCGAGGCCGCGGCCTTGGGCGCCTTGCGGCGCAGGATCTCGAGCTCGCGGGCCGCGTCGGGATAGTCCACCCAGTGGTAGAAACAACGGCGCTTCACCGCGTCGTGGATCTCGCGCGTGCGGTTCGAGGTGATGACGACGATCGGCGGCTCCGCCGCGCGCAGCGTGCCGAGCTCGGGGATCGTGATCTGCCAGTCGGAAAGCACCTCGAGCAGGTACGCCTCGAACGGCTCGTCCGTGCGGTCGAGCTCGTCGATCAGGAGCACTGGCGGCGCGCCCGCGGGCTGCAGCGCCCGCGCGAGCGGCCGGCGCACGAGGAAGCGCTCGGAAAAGATATCCTGCGCGAGGCCTTCGCGCGATTTCACGCCCTCGGCCTCCGCCATGCGGATCTCGATCATCTGCCGGGGGTAGTTCCACTCGTAGGCTGCTTGCGCAATGTCGAGCCCCTCGTAGCACTGCAGCCGCAGGAGCTCGCGCCCGAGCCCCTGCGCGATGACCTTCGCGATCTCGGTCTTGCCGGTGCCGGCCTCGCCCTCGAGGAAGAGCGGCCGCTTCATCGCGAGCGCGAGGAAGAGCGCCGTGGCGAGGCTTCGCTCGGCGACGTAGTCGCCGGCGCCGAGGAGCTTCAGGGTTTCGTCGATCGACTTCGGGAAGGTGGACATCACGGTCGCCGCAAAACGCTCATTGTCCCGAAT
>JAFAGU010000276.1 GCA_019237595.1 Betaproteobacteria bacterium
CGGCCGGGATCACGACGGCGCCCTTGTTGTCCTTGATCGGACCCTTGAATATCGGATAGCTACCGGCCAGCATGCGCGCTTTGACCTCGTCAGCCTTCGCCTTGGCGGTGGCGCTCACCTTGGGGCCATAAGCGGCGCTCCTGACAAACCCTTCCTTCAGGCCGCCTCGCGCCAGGGCGAGCATGGGCGTGCCCTGCTGCACAGCCCTGACGTGCGCGCCGTAGGGAATGTCCCAGGCCCATTCGCAGCCCGTCAGGTAGCCTTTGGGCGCAAGGTCGGATTGGTTGACGTGATAGCCCAGGGTCATCACCCCGCGCTTTTCGCCGTTCTCCACGACGACCCGCGGCGACTGGCTGTCGCAGGTCAATACGTCGCAGTTCTGGTCGATCAGGGTGTTGGCGGACTCGGCTTCCTTCACCGGCAGCCACCAGTCACCCGTGAAAACGACGTTGACGGTGATCGACGGGTCGACCGCCCGCGCGCCTAGAGCGAAGGCATTGATGTCGATCAGCACCTGTGGCACCGGTTTCGCCGCCACCCAGCCGATCTTCTTGGTCTTGGTCATGTAGCCGGCGACGACGCCGTCGAGGTACGACGCCTGGTCGACGAAGCCCCACACGCTCCCCACGTTCGACGGCTTCTTGCCCGGCCCCCAAACGCCGGCCCAGACAAAGCGCACTTGAGGATATTTCTCGGCCATCCTGATCACGTGCGGATCGAAATAGCCGTAGGAGGTGGCGAAGATCAGCTTCGCGCCGTCCTGCCTGATCATCGCTTCCATGGCCTCCTGGACCAGCACCGTCTCGGGAACGCTCTCCTGCTCGACCACTTTGACGCCGGGCATTTTCTTGATCTTCGCCGCCGCTTCTGCGTGGCCCTGATTCCAGCCATAGTCGTTGCGCGGTCCGGGATAGATGAAGCCGACGACCAGGGGCTCGTCAGCTGCCTGCGCGGGCAGAGCGCCGGTCAGCACGACGGCGCCGCTCGTTTTGAGGAAATTACGGCGATCGATTCGCTTCATGTCGTTCCCCTTTCCATTTGGGAAATAGTTGCTGCTACCCAAGCGCGGCGATCACCGCGGCGCTCGGCATGACCCAGCCCACGATGCCGCCCTGCGCCACGATCATCTCGATCGCCGCGCGCTTGAACTCCGGGAAGTAGCTCGCCGTCGCGTCCTCGACGAGCAGGCACTCGTAGCCGCGGTCGTTCGCCTCGCGCATCGTGGTTTGCACGCACACTTCGGTCGTCACGCCGGCGACGAGGAGGTGGGTAATGCGCCGCAGCCGGAGGATTTCGCCGAGCGCCGTTGCGTAGAAGGCCCCCTTGCCGGGCTTGTCGATGACGATCTCGGAATCGCGGGGCGCGAGCTCGGGGATGATGTCGTGGCCCGGTTCGCCGCGCACGAGCACCCGCCCCATCGGCCCGCGATCGCCGATCCTCAGCGTCGGCTTGCCGCGCGAGCGCTTGGCGGGCGGGCAGTCGGCGAGGTCCGGCGCATGCCCTTCGCGTGTGTGCACGATCGTCATTTCCGCGGAACGGCACGCCTCGAGGAGCGCCCTCGCGGGCGCGATGGCGCTGCGCAGGTGCGAAACGTCGTTGCCGAGCGTTTCGCCGAAGCCGCCCTTCTCCAGGAAGTCGCGCTGCATGTCGATGAGCACGAGCGCCGTGCTCGCGGGCTCGAAGAAGAACTCGAACGGCCGGGCCGCGACGCGCGGCATTAGGCCGCCTCGGCGTGGCCCGCCATCCAGCGGCCGATGACCGGGATTTCGGCCTTCGAAATGTCGACCTCGTAGACCAGGCGGCCGTCGAAGATGACCGCGACGCGATCCGAAAGCTCGAGGAGCTCGTCGAGGTCCTCGGAAACGAGGAGGACAGCGGCGCCGTCGTTTCGCGCGGCGACGATGCGGTCGTGGATCTCGGCAACGGCGGCGAAATCGAGCCCGAAGACGGGGTTCTGCACGATGAGCACCGACGCCTTCTGCGAGAGCTCCCGGGCAAGCACCGCCCGTTGCACGTTTCCGCCGGAGAGGGTCTCGATCCGCGCGAACGGGCCGCGCGTGGCGACCTTGAATTGTCCGATGAGCCGCTCGGCCTGCGAGCCGATCTCGCCGGCGCGAAGCCAGATGCCGGAGGCGAGCGGCGCCCGGTCGAAGGTGCGAAGCGCCATGTTGTCCGCCACGCTCATTCCCGGGACGCAGGCGTTGCGTAGCGGCTCCTCCGGCAGGCTGAAGACGTGCCGCGCCGCAATCTCGGCGCGCGTCGCATGGTAGGGCTCGCCCGCGACGCGGATCGCTCCGCCGGTCGGCAGCCGTTGGCCGACGAGCGCCTGGACGAGCTCGCGCTGCCCGTTCCCCGAGACGCCGGCGATACCGAGGATCTCGCCCTTGCGGACGCTGAAGCTCACGCGGTCGACGGCCACGCGGCCCGCATCATCCTCGACGACGAGGTCTTTCACGACGAGCTGCGCCTCGCCGGCGGGCAGCGCGGCCTTGGTGGCATGCGAATGCGGAATCTCCCGCGAGCCCACCATCATCTCGGCGAGGCGCGAGGCGTCGACCTCGCCGATCCGCCCCTCGCCGGTGAGCTTGCCTCGACGCAGGACGGAAGCGGTGTCGGCGAAGGCCATTACCTCGCGGAACTTGTGCGTGATCATCAGGATCGTGACCTTGCGGGCGCGGGTCAGGTCCTTCAGCATCCCGAGCACCTCGTCGGCCTCCGCGGGCGTGAGCACCGAGGTCGGCTCGTCGAGGATCATGAAGCGGCGGTCGAGGTAGAGCTGCTTGAGGATCTCGAGCTTCTGCTTCTCGCCGGCCGCGAGCGCCGAGACGGGCTTGTCGAGCGGCACCTTGAAGGGCACGGTCTTCATGAAGGCGGCGAGCCGCTCCCGCTCCTCGCGCCAGCGCACGACCGCCGGCACCTCGGCGCGCGACATGACGAGGTTCTCGGCCGCGCTCATGCTCGGCACGAGGGTAAAGTGCTGGTAGACCATGCCGATGCCGAGCGCGTGCGAGTCCTGCGGCGAGCGGATCTCGACCTCGCGGTCGTCGACCTCGACCTGGCCCGCATCGGGCCGATAGAAGCCGACCAGGCATTTCACGAGCGTGCTCTTGCCGGCGCCATTCTCGCCGAGGAGAGCGTGGAAGGATCCGGGTGCTACGGAGATCGACACGTCGTCGAGCGCCGTGAAGCTGCCGAAGCGCTTCGTCATGTGCGAAATCTTCAGTGCGAGCGCATGCTGCGGCGGAGCCGGCCGGTCCGGCTTGTAGCGCATGAGCCCGGCGTCGGTCATGCGGCGCTCTTCAGCTTCGGTTCCTCGTCGCCGACGTAGTCGCGCGTGGGTGCCGGGAAGCCGCACGGCGTGCCGTCGGTGACGGCGACCTCGTTTTCCCAGGGCAGCCTATAGCGCCCCGCCGCGAGATCCTTCATATAGGTATACGGGCAGTCGCGGGCCCCGCCCTTGACCGCGACATAGCCGCGATGGCCGAGCTGGTAGATGTTGTTCTCCACGCCCCATTGCGCCCGCGCCTCGCGCACGAGGTCGGGCCGAAGCTCGCAGGTGATGATCTCGTCGGGCCGTCCGCCGCCCTCGACGAGCGGCATGCCGTCGAAGTTGACGAACATGCCTTCACCCATCGAGTCGAAGGTGCCGTCGGAGCCGCTCATGCACACGCTCGCCGTGCACATGAGGTTCTGGAACGCGTTCGCCTGGTTGGTCACCTTCCAGGTATGGCGGATCGGCGCGGTATAGCCCGCCGTGCGGATCATGATCTCCGCGCCCTTGTATGCCGCCTCGCGCGCCATCTCCGGGAACATGCCGTCGTGGCAGATGATGAGCGCGATCTTCGAGCCGTTCGGCCCCTCGCAGACCGGGATGCCGAGGTTGCCGGGCTCCCAGGGCTCGACCGGCACCCAGGGATGGAGCTTGCGGTAGTAGAGGCGAAGCTCGCCCTTGTCGTCGATGATGATGCCGCTGTTGTACGGGTTGCCGCGCGGGTTCGCCTCCATGATCGAGAAGCAGCCCCAGATCCGGTTCTCCACGCACGCGCGCTTGAACGCGGAGACCTCGGGACCGTCGAGCCGGCACATGATCGCGGGATTCGTGTCCATCGACAGGCCGTGCAGCGCGTACTCCGGAAACACGACGAGATCCATCGTCGGCAGGTTGCGGCGCGCCTTGGCGACCAGGGCGCAGATGCGCTGGCGTTGCGCGGTCAGGTCCGCCGGTGTTTTCACGACCGGCAGCTGAAGCTGCACCAGGCCGATCACTACGCCGTGAGGGGATTTGTTCAGGCCGCCCAGTCCGTTCATTCGAGCCTCCTTATCGATTGATGCTCAACTCGCCCGGCGCGCCGGCAAGCGAGCGTCGCGTCGAGCAGGTCGCGATCATGATCGCCAGCGTCAGGACGTACGGCGCGGCGTTGAAGAGGTAATAGCCGGAGGTGACGCCCACCGACTGGAGCGCCGGCCCGAGCGCCCCGGCGCCGCCGAAGAGCAACGCCGCGAGGAAGCACTTCACCGGGCTCCAGCGCGCGAAGATTACGAGCGCGACGGCCATGAGGCCCTGGCCGCTCGACAGGCCCTCGCTCCAGCTTCCCGGGTAGTAGAGCGAGAGGAACGAGCCGCCGACCCCGGCGAGGAAGCCGCCCGCGGCAGTGGAGAGCGTGCGCACCGCATTGACGCTGTAGCCCATGGCGCGCGCCGCGTCCGAGCTGTCGCCCACCATGCGCACCACGAGGCCCCAGCGAGTGCTGCGGAACGCCCAGGCGAGGATGAACGCGAGGGCAATCCCTATGAGGAACAGCGGATTCATCTGCAGCGCCGACTGCAGCTGGGGCAGGCCGGTCCACTGGCCGAAGGGAATGGATGGCAGGACGGGAGCCTTGGGCTGGATGAAAGGCTTGCCGAGGAAAAAGGCGAAGCCGGTGCCGAACAGCATGAGGCCGATGCCCACCGCGATGTCGTTGACCCGCGGCAGATTGCAGATCATCCC
>JAFAGU010000368.1 GCA_019237595.1 Betaproteobacteria bacterium
CTTCCTGATCACGAACCGGATGCCGTCGGAAGCGGAATCGCGCGTCTTCAACGCGATGGTGGTCACGCTCGTGGAGCATGGCGTCACTCCTAGTGCGCTCGCGGCGCGCCTCACGTATCTTGGCGCGCCGGAGGCCATGCAGGCGGCGGTCGCCGCCGGCCTCTCCGGACTGGGGAGCGTCTTCGTCGGGTCGACGGAAGGCGTTGCTCGCCTCCTGACTGAAAGCATTTCTTCCGGCAAGACCGCAAAGGACATTTCGGCCGAGACCAAGAGGATCCCGGGCCTCGGGCATCCCATCCACACGAAGGGGGACCCGCGCACGGCGCGGCTTTTCGAGATCGCGAAGGAGACCGGCTTCTACGGCAAGTACTGCAGGCTCATGGAGGAGGTCGCGGCGGAGAAGAAGCTCGTGCTGAACGCCACCGGCGCGATCGGCGCCCTCGCCTGCGAGCTCGGCCTGGACTGGCGGGCCGTGCGCGGCCTCGGCGTCATGGCCCGGGCGATCGGCCTCGTCGGACACCTGCTCGAGGAGTCGCGGGAGCCCATGGCGGCGGAGGTCTGGAGCCGCATCGAGGAAGAAGCGACTTCGCACATCAAGAAGACATGAACCTCTCGCGCGACAACCATCCGGAGCTGCGCGAAGCCGTGGCGGCGCTCTGCAGCGAGTTCGGCTCCGGCTACTGGCAGGAGGTGGACGAGAAGCGGGTGTATCCCGAGGCGTTTGTAGACGCGCTGACCAAGGCGGGCTGGATGTCGGCGCTGATCCCGGAGGAGTACGGCGGCTCGGGGCTTTCCCTCACCGAGGCGAGCGTGATCATGGAAGAGATCACGCGCTCGGGCGGCAATGCCGGCTGCTGCCACGGGCAGATGTACAACATGAACACTCTCCTGAGAAACGGCAGCGAGGCCCAGAAGAAGAAATATCTCCCGCAGATCGCGGCGGGCAAGCTTCGGCTCCAGGCGATGGGCGTCACGGAGCCGACCGCCGGCACGGACACCACCCGGATCAAGACCGTGGCGGTGAAGAAAGGCGACCGCTACGTCGTCAATGGCCAGAAAGTCTGGACCTCTAGGCTCCAGCATTCCGACCTGATGATCCTGCTGGCGCGAACCACCCCACCCGACAAGGCCGCGAAGAAGACCGAGGGGATGTCGGTGTTCCTCGTCGACACCAAGTCAAAGGGTATCGAGGTGAAGCCCATCCGCAACATGGTGAACCACGAGACGAACCAGGTCTTCTTCGACAACCTCGAGATCCCGGCGGAGAACCTCATCGGCGAGGAAGGCAAGGGTTTCCGCTACATCCTCGACGGCCTGAACGCCGAGCGCATCCTGATCGCCGCCGAGTGCATCGGCGACGGATACTGGTTTGTCGAAAAAGCCACCCGGTACGCCAACGAGCGAATCGTCTTTGAAAGACCGATCGGGCAGAACCAGGGCATCCAGTTCCCGATCGCCGAGGCCTACATGGAGATCGAGGCCGCGAACCTCATGCGGTACAAGGCTTGTGGTTTGTATGATTCGAAAAAGCCCTGCGGGGCTGAAGCGAACATGGCCAAGCACCTCGCCGCCAAGGCCTCGTGGGAAGCCGGCAACGTCTGCCTCCAGACGCATGGCGGCTTCGGCTTCGCCGCCGAGTACGACATCGAGCGCAAGTTCCGCGAGACGCGCCTCTACCTCGTCGCGCCGATCTCCACCAACCTCATCCTGTCCTATCTCGCCGAGCACGTGCTCGGCCTGCCGCGCTCCTTCTGACGCCTAGGCGTTGCGCGCCGCCTTCAATTGCCGCGAGATGAAGGCCTTCGCCACTTCGTGCGCGCGGTCCGTCTGGGGACCGGGCTTCGCGACCCACTCGTGCTCGGCGCCGTCGAAGAGCATGAACTGGACGTCGCCGCCGGCGGCGCGGTAGGCGTCGGCGAACTTCTTCTGGTTCGCGGGCAGCACGTGGTCGTCGGCGCCGCCGTGCATGATGAGGAGCGGCGGGGTCGAGACTTTTTCGCGCCGATCGAGGATCTCCTGCGGGTTCCCTTCGTGGATGTTCTCGAAGGGGCTGAAGTAGGCTTGGCTCGCCTTGACGAGGTCGTCCTTGCTGGCCTTCTGCGAGACGAGGAAGCGTGCGTAGGGATCGCTCACCGGCGCGCGGGTCGCGAGGTAGCCGAAGGTCGTGTCGAGCGCGGGCGCCTCGGTGAGCGGGATCGAGTTGTAGCGCGCGTCCCTGGGCCGCAGGGCGAGCAGCAGGCTGACGTGGCCGCCGCTCGAGCTGCCGAGCACGCCGAGCGTGGAGGGCTCGCCCTTCCATTCGCGCGCCTTCCACTTGAGCCAGCGGATGCCGTAGCTCGCATCCAGCACGTTGGCGGGATACGGCGCTTCCCCGGAGAGCGTGAGATCGATCGCGACGACGAGCATCCCGCCCGCGGCAATCGCTCGGTCCATCGGCTCGTTGGCGAGCCGGTCCTTCCGCGACCACGCGCCCCCGTGGAGGTCGAGGAGCACCGGAAACGGCCCCTCGCCTTCGGGCTGGTAGATCCTCGCCATGAGCTGGCGGCCGGCGGAGTTGCGCCGGAAAGGAACCTCCGTAATCCGGATGGGCAGCCGCGCCGTCGGATCGTAGGCCCTCGCCGCCGCTCCCGCCGTGCCGGCGAGGCTTGCCGCGCCGAGCGCAGTGACTGTCTTCAAGAAACGCCTCCTTCCACGCATGGGGACCTCCCGTGCGCGGAATTCTAACCAGCTAGGCGATTCGGCCGGTCCAGAGGACGGAAAGAAGGCCGCTTGCGACGAGCATCAACGCGCCCGCGGCGCAAAAAAGCGCCGTGATCTCGAGGTTGCGCCGCGAGAGGACGAACTTCGCCTGGAGCGTCGAGTAGACCTGCGCGAGGTCGGGCGCGCTGGTGGCGTAGAAGAAGTCGCCGCCCGTCACCTTGGCGATCATCTTGAGCGCGCCTTCGTCGATCCCCACCGGGACCGCCGAGGCGATGCCCGGGTAGATGCGCCCCGAGTTGGTGCCCACGCCGATCGTGTAGATCCGCACGCCATGCTTTGCCGCGAGGAGCGCGGCCTCGACGGGGCTCGGGCCGTCGGTGTTCTGCCCGTCGGTGAGGAGGATCACCGCCCCGGGCGCCTGGGGCGACGGCGCCGTCGCGGCGCCGCGCGGGCGGCTGGGGCCGGCCGAAGCGCCGTCGAGCTCGCCATCGAGATCCATGGGGCCTTCGGGGAAGATCGCCTTGAGCGAGACGAGGATCCCGCTGCCGATCGCGGTTCCCTGCTGCGGCTGCAGGACCCGGAGCGCTTCGCCGATCGATTCCCGGTTTTCCGTCGGGCGCTGGACGATCTGCGCCGTGTCGGTGAACGCGACGACGCCCACCCGCGTATCC
Organism: Betaproteobacteria bacterium; assembly: GCA_019237595.1. Classification (GTDB taxonomy): domain Bacteria; phylum Pseudomonadota; class Gammaproteobacteria; order Burkholderiales; family SG8-39; genus SCGC-AG-212-J23. The sequence goes on from JAFAGU010000368.1 coordinate 3,372, forward strand.
GCCGGGAGGTCGCGAAGGAAGCTTCGCGCTGCCGCCTTGGCCGCCTCCAGGCGCGTCGGCTCCACGTCGTCGGCCTGCATGCTGCCGGAAATGTCGATTGCAAGGACCACGGTACGCGTGCTCGCCGGCACGGTGAGCGTGGCAACCGGCCGGCATGTTGCGACGAGCAAGGCGCCGAGCGCGAGCGCGAAGAGCGCAGGCGGCACGTGCCGCCAGGCGCGCTGCCATCGCCCGCCCGGCGCGAGAAACGGCGCGGGCCGCCCGCGACGCGCCTGCCACGCGTAGGCGCCGGCGAGCGCTGGAAGGACCAGGAGGATCCAGAGATGCTGCGGCGAAAGGAAGCTCAACCGGTCCTCGCGTGGGGCAAGGAATTCACGCTACCGGTGAAGCACCCGCCGTGCCGCTATCGCGCGTATGCGCCGTCCGGACGTCGCGCGAGCGCCGACGCCATGTCGCTCGGCAGTGTCGCTAGCGCCGCGCGAGCTTCAGGTTGGCCTGCGTCAGCCGGTCGATCAGCACGCGCATGAACGCCTTGTTGAACGCGACCTGGCAGCCGTCGGTCGCGCCGCGCAGGGCATCCGCGCGGATCTCGAGGACGGTGATCGCCTCCGCGGCCACGATGGTCGTCGTGCGGCGCCCCGCCGTCCCGGTGAAGTAGAGCACCTCGCCGAAGCAGCCGCCCGGCTTGATGGCGCTGAGCGGCTTGCCCAGGAGCGTGACCCCGACCTCGCCCTCGAGGAGGAGGTAGAAGCTCTCGCCGGGGTCGCCTTCGCGGATCACCACCGTCTCGGACGGAAAGCTCTTCCAGCTCGCGATGCGCACGACCTCCCACAGGGCGACATCGCCGAAGTCCTGGAAGAAGGCCATGTCGCGCAGGCGGTTGAACTTCTCCGAGTCGGAGGCCGACTCGCCCGCGAGGCGCAGGTTCATGAACGCCTGCGAGAGGTCCTTGCCGAACTCGAGCCACGTGCGGTAGCGCGAGGCGGGGTCCTTCTCGATCGCGCGCGCCACGATCTGGTCGAGGAGCGGCGGAAGGTCCGGCCGAAGCGTCGAGGGCGGCCTCGGCGCGGTATTGAGGATCGCGTAGGCGAGCGCGGCCTGCGTCGCCGCCTCGTAGGGCAGCCGCCCGGTGAGGAGCCGGTACATCACCACGCCGAGCGAGTAGATGTCGGTCTGCTGGTTCAGGTCCTCCATGCGGATCTGCTCAGGCGACATGTAGGCGGGCGAGCCCACGCCGGTGATCTGCGTGCTCTCCTGGCCGTGCTTCTGCTGGAACGCCGCGCCGAAATCCGCGACCTTCGTCTCCCCCGCATCCGAGAGCATGATGTTCCCCGGCTTGATGTCGCGGTGGATGATGCCGTGCGCGTGCGCGTACTCGAGGGCGCGGATGCACTTGAAGACGATCTCCACCACCTTGTTGAGCGGCAGGAGCGTCGCCACGCTCGCGTGCGCCTCGAGCGTCGTCCCGGGCACGTACTCCATGACGAGGTAGCTGTGGTCGGGCTCCACGACGGCGTCGTAGATCTCGACGATGTGCGGGTGGTTGAGCTTGCCGGCGAGCGAGGCCTCGGAGAGGAAGGCCTTGTGCATCATGCGCTCGGTCTGCGGGTCGGCCTGCTCGTCGAAGAGGAATACCTTGACCGCGACGTCGCGCTCGTTGAACGGGTCGCGCGCGAGGTACACCCGGCTCGTCGCGCCGCTGCCGATCTCGCGCAGGACGGGATACTTGCCGATGTGCTCCTGGAGCTCGAACTTCATGGCCACGGCGCACTATACCGGCGGCGCGCCGGCGCCGCCGCCGCGGCCGCGGCGATTTCGCTCAGTGCAGGCGCGAGGTCGCGTCGGCCTTGCGCGCGGCGCGCACGAACGACGTGATGTGCTGCAGGAGCTCCGCTTCCTGGTAGGGCTTGCCGAGGAAGGCGTTCACGCCGAGCTGCGCCGCCTGGTTGCGGTGCTTGTCGGCCGTGCGAGAGGAGATGATCACGATCGGCACGCCGGCGGTGCGCGGGTCGGCGCGCACGTTCTTCGTGAGGTCGAAGCCGTCCATGCGCGGCATCTCGATGTCGACGAGCATCACGGCGGGCAGCGTGTCCTTCAGCTGCTGCAGCGCGTCCACGCCGTCCTTCGCCGTGAGGACCTGGTAGCCCTCGCGCTCGAGCAGGCGGCTCGTGATCTTGCGCACCGTGAGCGAATCGTCCACGACCATGACGACGGGCAGCGCCTCCTGCATCTCCTGCGCGGCCTCCGCCGCGGGCGCAACCGCTTCGGGCACCGGCGGCTTCGCAGCTTCGATGGCACGCGCGCGCTGCGCGAGCTGCACGGGGTTCATGATGAGCACGATGCTGCCGTCCGCGAGCACCGTCGCGCCCGCCACGCCCGGCACGCGTGCGAGCTGGGGCCCGATGCTCTTCACGACGATTTCCTGGTTGCCGACGAGCTCGTCGACGTGGAGCGCGATGCGCTGGATGCCGCTGCGCAGCAGGAGCACGGAATTGTAGGGCTGGATCTGCGTCGCCCCCTGCGCCCCGAGGAGCTGCTGGAGGTAATGCAGCGGATAGGAGCGATCCTGGATCTCGATGACGCGCCGGTCGTACAGGCTCGCCATCGCCTCCGACTTCAGGCGCAGCACGTTCTCCACCATTGCGGCCGAGATGGCGAAGAGCTGCTGGCCGGCGCGCACCATGACCACCTGCGTCACGGCGAGCGTGAGCGGGAGGTAGATCGCGAAGGTCGTGCCCTTGCCGCGGCTGCTCGCGATGTCGATGCGGCCGCCCACGGTGGTGATGTCGTTCTTCACGACGTCCATGCCGACGCCGCGGCCGGCGAGCGCGGTGACGCTTTCAGCCGTGGAGAGCCCCGAGGCAAAGACGAGGTTCATCTTCTCGGCCTCGGAGAGCGCCTGGCCCTTCGCGACCACGCCCCGCTCGAGCGCCTTCTGGTAGAGCCTCTCGGTGTCGAGCCCGGCGCCGTCGTCGGAGAGGACGAGCGCAATCTCGTTCGATTCCTGCCGCAGCGTGATCGCGATGCGCCCCGTGTCCGCCTTGCCGGCGGCGAGCCTCGCCTCCGGCGATTCGATGCCGTGGGCGAGCGAGTTGCGCAGCATGTGCTCGAGCGGTGCGCCGATCTTCTCCAGCACGCCGCGGTCGAGCTCGACCTGCGCGCCCTGGATCTCGAGCTCGGCCTTCTTGCCGACCTCGCGCGCGGTCTGCCGCACGATGCGGTAGAGCCTCTCGTTCAGGTTCGAGAACGGCACGGCGCGCATGCGCATGAGCTCCTGCTGCACGTCGCGGCTCGTGCGGGCCTGCGCGAGGAGCGCGGCGTCGGTCTCGCCGAGGTTCTTTTGCAGCCCCTGCTGGATCGAGGCGATGTCGTGCAGGGACTCCGCCATCATGCGGGTGAGCTCCTGCAGGCGCGTGTACCGGTCGAATTCCAGCGGGTCGAACTCGGTACGCTTTTCCTCGAGCTCCGACTTCCGGGACTGCATCTGGCTGTCGGCCTGCACCTCGACTTCGCGCAGCTGCGCGCGAAGGCGCCCGATCGACTCGTTCAGGTCGCCCAGCGCCTGCTTGATTCCGCGCAGCTCGCTCTCCACGCGCGAACGGGCAATGCTTACCTCCCCCGCCTCGTTGATGAGGTGATCGAGCGTGTCCGCGTTGACGCGCAAGAGCGCCCCCGGCGAGGGGAGCGGCGCCTCGACGCGCGCCGCCGCTTGCGCGGGCTGCGCCTGGGGCGCCGCCGCATCGCTCGCCGCCTCGGCAGCCTCCGGCGCTGCGGCTGAGGGTGCCGCCGGCATCGCGGCCGGGGCCGCCGCAGCGGGCTCCGCGGCAGCGGGCGACTGCATCCGCTCGAGGTCGAGGCTCAGCCGGTCGAGCTTCTCCTCCAGCTCGGCAAAGAGCGCGGGAGTGACTTCCGCCGTCTCGAGGGCCACCTCGATGCGGCTCTCCATGATGTGCGTGAGCTCGCCCAGCCGGATCGCGCCCGCCATGCGCGCGCTGCCCTTGAGCGTGTGCAGGGCGCGCTGGAGCGACTGCACGATCGTCATGTCGCCGGCATTCGCCTTCCAGTCGCGGATGTCGCTCCCGATCTGCGGCAGCAGCTGCTCGTCGATGTCGTCGTGCATCTTGCGCAGCTCGCGACCCGTGGGGGCCGCCGCTGCGGGCGCGAAAGCGGCGCTCGCCGCTTGCTCGACGACGATCGCCGGCGTCTTCTCGACTGGCTTCGCGGCCTC
>JAFAGU010000232.1 GCA_019237595.1 Betaproteobacteria bacterium
CTCTAGACGCGCGCATGTGCGGCATCGCCGGCTGGATCGCGCCGATCCGCGTCGCGCCTGAAGAGGGCGCGCTGCAGCCGATGCTCGACGCGCTCGTGCACCGCGGGCCCGACGGCGCGGGGCAGTTCGCCTTCGGCGCGCCGAAGAGCGGCGCGCGCGGCGTGCTCGGCCACCGCCGCCTCGCGATCATCGATCCGGAGGGCTCTCGCCAGCCGATGCGCGACGCGCAGGCCGGCCTCGCGCTCACCTTCAACGGCGAGATCTACAACTTCCGGGAGCTGCGCCGCGAGCTCGAGAAGCACGGCGCGGCGTTCGAGCGCGACTCCGACACCGAGGTGCTGCTGCGCGCCTACGAGCGCTGGGGCACGCAATGCGTGCACCGGCTGCGCGGCCAGTTCGCCTTCGCCATCTGGGACGCGCGGAAGGAGCGGCTCTTCCTCGCCCGCGACCGCTTTGGCGAAAAGCCGCTCTACTTGCGCGAGGCGAACGGCGCGCTCTTCTTCGCTTCCGAGGTGAAGGCGCTGCTCCTCGCGCCGCTTCGCCGCCCCGAGGTCGACCTCGGGGCCGTATGGGATTACCTCTCGTATCGCTACGTGCCGGGCCCGCGGACGCTCTTCGCCGGCGTGCGCAAGCTCCCGCCCGCCAGCACGCTCACCTGGCAGCAGGGACGCCTGAACGAGGCGCGCTACTGGACGCCGCCCGATCGCTTCGCGCTGCGCAAGGAAGACGCCTGCCCCCGGCACGAGGCGACGAGCCTCTTCCTCGAGAAGCTGGAGGAGGCGGTGGGCCTGCAGATGGTGAGCGACGTGCCCTTCGGCGCGTTCCTGTCGGGCGGGCTCGACTCGAGCGTGGTCGTGGCGCTGATGAGCCGCTTCGGCGGCCGCGTGAAGACCTTCTCCGTCGGCTTCGCCGAAGACCGGTACAACGAGCTCTCGCACGCGGCGCAGATTGCGCGCCAGTTCGGGACCGAGCATCACGAGATGGTGGTGTCGCATCGCGAGCTCATGCAGCACCTGCCCGGCCTCGTGATCCGTCGCGACGCGCCGGTGTCGGAGCCCTCCGACATCCCGATCTATCTCCTTTCCCGCGAGGCGGCGAAGACGGTGAAGATGGTGCTCACGGGGGAGGGGAGCGACGAGATCCTGGGCGGGTATCGCAAGCACGTCGCCGAATGCCTGCGCTGGATGTATGCGGGACTGCCCCGAGCCTTCCGCCGCCGGCTCCTCGCCCCGCTCGTGCATGCGCTGCCCTTCCGCTACCGCGACATGAAGATCGCGGTGGCGAGCCTCAACCTCGACGACCGGCGCGAGCGCTACATCCGCTGGTTCGGGGCGCTCGACTTCGCGAGCCGCCGGCGCCTTTCGCTCCTGCGCGTGCACGAGACCGAGATCCGCGAGGACGTGCCGCCCTTCGACGCGGAACCGCAGGCGAGCGAGCTGCGCCGCATCCTCTACTTCGACCAGACGAGCTGGCTGCCGGACAACCTGCTCGAGCGCGGCGACCGCATGACGATGGCGGCCTCCATCGAGGCGCGAGTGCCGTTCCTGGACCACAAGCTCGCCGAATTCGCCTCCACGCTGCCCGATTCGATGCGCGTGGACGAGCTCAGGCGCAAGCGCGTGCTGCGAGAGGCGGCGAAGGCGCTCCTCCCGCGCCCGATCCTCGAGCGGCCGAAGATCGGCTTTCGCGTACCTGTCACCGAGTGGTTCGCGGGCGAGATGCGCGACTACCTGCTCGACCACCTGAGGAGCGGCGCCTCGCTCACGCGCGGCTACTACGACCAGGCGGAGCTCGACCGCGTGCTCGACGAGCACATCCGCGGCCGCCAGACGCACGACAAGCTCCTCTGGACGTTGCTCACGCTCGAGATCTGGCACCGCGAGTACCGCTACGCGAGCGCCCAGGAAATGCGGTTCGCATGCGCCGCCTAGGCGAACTGCGGTTGGCCGCGTAACCCGCTCCGCGCTACGCTCACCCCCTTGTAAGCACGCACAACTCCACTCGCCCGCCTTGGACGCTTCGCAACCTGGAAACCTCGCGCCGCCGCTGCGGCCCGGCCTGAAAGAGCGGCTGCGCCGCCGGCTCGGCTGGAAGCTGAACCGGCTTCGCTGCATGACGCCGGCGGAAGTCGCGTACCGCGTGGCGCGCGCGGCGCAGGCTCGCTTCGAGAAAGCGGGCTGGATCGGCGCCGGCGCGGTTCCGGCGCCGGATCTTTCCCGGCAGGGAAAGAAGTGGATCCACGGCAACGAGAACATCGACCCGCTGCCCTATGTCGCGGCGGCGAACCGCATCGTCGAGGGCTGGATGGACGTCTTCGCGCTGCGCAACCTCGACTTCGGCGCGCCGCCGCGCTGGAACCGCGACCCGAAGACCGGCATCGAGGCGCCCCTCGCCTTCGGAAAGCTCCTCGATTATCGCGACCCGGACCTCGTCGGCGACATCAAGTATTTGTGGGAACCGAACCGCCACCTGCACCTCGTCACGCTCGCGCAGGCGCATGCCCTCACAGGCCAGCGCAAGTACTTCGACGTGATCGCCGAGCACCTCGAGACCTGGATCCTCGCCTGCCCGTACCCGTACGGCCCCAACTGGTCGAGCGCGCTCGAGCCCGCGCTGCGGCTCATCAACTGGGCGATCGCGTGGCAGCTGACCGGCGGTGTATTGAATGAAGAACAGCACGGCGAGCTTCGCGAGCGCTGGCTGCGATCCATCTACCAGCATTGCCGGTTCGTGCGCGGCTGGTTCTCCCTGCATTCGTCGGCGAACAACCACCTGATCGGCGAGGCGGCCGCGCTCTACGTCGCCTCGGTCACCTGGCCGCACTGGGGCGAGTCGCGCGCGTGGCGCGAGGCAGCGAAGTCCATCCTCGAGCGCGAGGCGCTCGCGCAGAACGCGCCCGACGGCGTGAACCGCGAGCAGGCGGTGTCCTACCAGCAGTTCGTGTTCGATTTCCTGCTCATCGCGATGCTCGCCGGCCGCGCGAACGGGGAGGCCTTTCCCCCGGCCTACGAGGCGCGCCTCGAGGCGATGCTCGACTTCGTGGCCTCGATCATGGACGCCGGCGGCAACGTGCCGATGTTCGGCGATGCGGACGACGCGCTCGTCGTGCGCTTCGACCCGGCGGCGGCGCCCTCCGACGCGTACCGCTCGATGCTCGCCACCGGCGCCGTGCTCTTCGGCCGCGGCGACTTCAAGCGCAAGGGCGGGCGCCTGGACGACAAGGCGCGCTGGCTGCTTGGCGCCGGCGTGGACGAGCGCTTCGGCGCGCTCGACGCCGAGAAGACGGCGCTTCCGACACGCCAGCAGTTCCCCGAAGGCGGCTACTACATCCTCGGGTGCGAGCTCGATACGCCCGGCGAGATCCGCGTCGTCGCCGACGCCGGGCCGCTCGGCTACCGCTCGATCGCCGCGCACGGTCATGCGGACGCGCTTTCGTTCACGCTCTCCGTCGCCGGGCGCGAGTTCCTCGTCGACCCGGGCACCTACGCCTACCATACGCAGGCGCGCTGGCGGAGCTACTTCCGGGGCACGGGCGCGCACAACACGGTGCGCATCGACGGCGTGGACCAGTCGGAGCCGGGCGGCGCGTTCATGTGGCTTAGGAAAGCGCGCGCCGGCTGCAGCCTCTGGCTCTCGTCCGCGCAGAAGGACAGCTTCGAGGGCTGGCACGACGGCTACATGCGGCTTCCCGATCCGGTGAAGCACCGGCGGCTCATCGAGCTCGACAAGCGCGAGCGGCGCATCGTCGTCGAGGACACGCTCGAGATGGCGGAAGAGCACGAGGTGGAGCTCCTCTTCCACTGCAGCGAGCGCTGCGCGGTCGAGCGCGCCGAAGGCG
>JAFAGU010000257.1 GCA_019237595.1 Betaproteobacteria bacterium
CGAATCCCTCCGAGACCTCGATCGCCGAGCTCTTCGTCCCGCCCGAGGGCGGCTGGAGCCCGCGCGGCATCGACATGACCACCGACGGCGTGATCTGGACGCCGCTCGGAAGCGGCCACATCGCGAGCTTCGACCGGCGCAAGTGCACCAAGCCGCAAAATGGGCCGGAGGCCGTCAGCGGCAAGCTCTGTCCGGAGGGCTGGACGCTCATCCGCATGCCCGGGCCGCAGTTCAAGGGCTTGCCTGAATCGGGCAGCGCGAATCACGCCTACTACGTATGGGTGGACCGCTATAACACGCTCGGCTTGGGGAAGAACGTGCCGTTCTTCACCACGAACGGCAGCGAGTCGCTGATGGCCGTAGTAGACGGGAAGATCGTCGACATCCGCGTTCCCTATCCCACCGGCTTCTTCACCAAGCTGCTCGACGGCCGGATCGACGATCCGAAGGCCGGCTGGAAGGGGAAAGGGCTCTGGACGATGTCGGGCACGCGCGCGGTGTTCCACAACGAAGGCGGGACGGCCAACAGCCCGAAGGTCTACCACGTGCAGCTGCGGCCGAACCCGCTCGCCGAATGAGCCCGGCGAAGAGGTGGCTCCTCGCCGCGGCCGCGGCGTCGCTCTGCGGCGGCGCCGGCGCAGAGCCGCCGGCGGACGTGATGACGATCTTTCGCTGGGACGACATCAAGTTCGTTCCCAATCCTCTGACGCCCGGTGCGGCGCAGGCCGTGGTTTCCGGCGACCCGAAAGTGCCGGGACAGCCTTATGTCGTGCGCGTTCGTTTCTCGCCGGGCACGTTCAGCCCGCCGCACTTTCATCCCGAGACGCGCTACATCGTGGTGCTGAAGGGAACGTGGTGGGTCGGCTCGGGCACCGACTGGGACAAATCGAAGACGACGCCCGTGCCGGCGGGCGGCACGGTGGTGCACTATCCGATACGACGATCCGCGTCGACAAGGACGGCAAGCCGATCCAGTAGCCGCGGCGCGCGAATTTATCCGAGCCTCTGCGTGATACGATTCGCGGCGCAATTCGAAACAAGGAGGAGAGCATGCTTCCAGCCCGCATCGCCAGCATCGTCGCGCTGATTCCCGGCCGGGTCGCGCGCATGCCGAGCGGGACGCCGTTCAGCCTCAACGCGGCGTCGCGCAGCGGCGCGCACCTCCTGCACCTCGCGCCGTTCCTCGGCTGGACGAGCCCGCTGAACGCGCTGAGCCGCGAAGACCAGCAGGCGCTCGGCCTGACCGCGGCCCACGGCAAGGGCCCGGGCGAGGACGGCTTGCCCGGCGCCGCCGACGAGGACGATGACGAGCCCGAGGTCGGCCGGCCCTCGTTCTAGTCCTCGGGGCGCAGGCGCCCCGCCAACCGACTTAAACCGCGTGCGTCACACTTCGCCGTCGAATCCAAAGGCGAAGTGGCAGAGGGGATGCATGCTACGGTTTGCAACGCCGTCCACGTTGGTTCGAATCCAACCTTCGCCTCCACCAAAGTCTAGGTCTTAAGAAACAGGGTTACGAGCGGTTCCGGGCCGCGCTGCGCGCTCCAGTGGCCGTGCAGGTTGGCGTCGAACGTCGCGCCAGGCGGCAGGAGGTCGCCGGCGTGGAAGTGGTCGCCGGGCCGGAAGACGCGGCTTCCCTCGCGCAGCCCGATCTCCATCTCGCCTTTCAGGACGAAGACCCATTGGGGGCTCGGCGTGCAGTGCCAGGTGCTGCGGAAGCCCACCGGGCTCATGCGCAGCTGGTAGCCGGGCGAGGCGAAAAGCTCCGAGAGCATCGCCTGCGGCGTGCCGCCGGCGAGCGCGATGGGATCCTCGCGGAAGCGGGCCCGGCCGTCCGTATCGGTGAAGAGCACTACCTTGGTGAAGGTCGCCATGGGCGAATCATACGGCCCGGGCGCGTCGCTTGCTGCTCGCCGAACTCATCCCCAACCCATCTCGTGAGGAGTCAATGATGAAACTATTGAAGAAGACCGCCTTTGTCGTCATTCCGCTGGCCGTGGCCTTGGGCGGTCTCTACGGCTGCGACCGGACCGGGTCGTCGGGCTCGAGCAACAAGTCCGCCACCGGCGCGTCCTCGTCGGGCTCGAGTTCCACCAGCCCCTCGTCGCCGTCCTCGTCCTCGTCGTCGCCGTCCTCCTCGTCCTCCGGGATGGGCAGCTCGCCGTCGTCCTCCGGCTCGATGTCCGGCTCGAGCTCCTCCTCGACGCCGAGCTCCGGCTCGTCCTCGAGCCCCAGCTCCAGCTCCTCGAGCGACCAGTCGAGCAGCGGCTCGAGCGGCTCGTCCAGCAGCTCGCCGTCCTCCTCCAGCTCGAGCCCGTCGGGCGCGTCGAGCTCGAGCGACACGTCGTCGAAGAAGCAGTAAGCCTTCCGCGACCCCTGCGCCGGGCAGGTTTTTCACTGCCCGGCAGGATTTACTGCGCGACGAAGAGCGCCGCCAGGCGCTCGGGGTCGCGCAGGAGCGTCGTGCTCGCCCCCGAGTAGGCGATTCGCCCCCGGTTGAGGACGAGGGCGTCGCGCGTCATCTCAAGCGCGACGCGTGCGGACTGCTCGACGAGGACCAGCGCGAGGGAATCCTCGGCGGCCAAGCGCTCGAGCGCGCGAAGGAGCGCCTCGACGATGATCGGCGCCAGGCCCTCGAGCGGCTCGTCGAGGAGCAGGACCGCTGGATTGCCCATCAGCGCGCGCCCGATCGCGAGCATCTGCTGCTCGCCGCCGGAGATCTGGTTGCCGAAATGCGAGCGCCGCTCCGCGAGCCGCGGGAAGAGGGCGTAGACGCGCTCCAAGCTCCATTCGCCGCCCGCGCGCGGCATGGCGGGCCTGCGGGCGGCGACGGTCAGGTTCTCCTCCACGCTGAGCGAGGGGAAGATCTCGCGCGCCTGCGGCACATAGCCCAGTCCCAGGCGCGCCCGGCGATGCACCGGCAGCGCTTCGATCGCGTGTCCCTCGAAACTGATCGAGCCCGCATGGAGCGTCGTATGGCCCATGAGCGTCGCGAGGAGGGTCGTCTTCCCCACGCCGTTTCGACCCAGCACCGCCAGCGCGCCGCGCTCGGGAAGCGAGAGCGCGACGTCTTCGAGGACGACCGTATCGCCGTATCCGGCGCGCAGGTCGCGGGCCGCGAGCACCTCAGACATGGGCTCGTTCGCCGAGGTAGACCTGCCGCACGCGCGCGTCGTGCGCGACCTCCTGCGGCGAGCCTTCCATGAGGATCGCGCCCGCGGCGAGCACCGTGATGCGGCGCGCGAAGCGGAACACGAGATCCATGTCGTGCTCGATGATGAGGATCGCGATCTCGGGCGGCAGCGCCGCCAGCACTTCCAGGATGCGGTGCGACTCGGCCGAGGGCACGCCGGCCGCCGGCTCGTCGAGGAGCAGGACGCGCGGGCGCATGCCCAGGGCGATCGCAATCTCGACCAGCCGCTGCTTTCCATACGCCAGGTCGCGCACCGCGCGGCTCGCGTCGTCCGAAAGGCCGAGCGAGCCGAGCAGCGCGTGGGCCTCGTCCTTGACTTCGTCGTGCGAGAACGCCGGCCGGAAAAGCTTTCGAGCCGCGCCGGTGCGCTCCGCAACCGCCAGCGCGACGTTGTCGAGCACCGTCAGGCTTCGGAAGAGCGAGTTGATCTGGAAGGTGCGGCCGATGCCGCGACGCACGCGCTTCGCCTGCGCGAGCGACGTGACGTCTTCGCCTTCGAGGTAGATCTGCCCCGAGCTCGGCGCGAGCGCGCCCGTGAGCAGGTTGACGAGCGTCGTCTTGCCGGCGCCGTTCGGGCCGATCAGCGCGTGCCGGGCGCCGCCCTCGAGGGAGAAATCGATTCCGTCGGCGACCGTCAGCGCGCCGAAGCTCTTGCGCAGGCGGCGGGTCTCGAGGGCGATGGTCATGAGCGCTTCGCCCGAAGGCGGTTCACGAGGACGTCCACCAGGCCCAGGATGCCGCCGCGCGCGAAGAGCACGATCAGGACGAGCAGCACGCCGATTCCCATGTACCAGTACTCCGGCGTCTGGCGCGCGAGATAGTCGCGAGCCACGATGTACACCGTCGGGCCCACGAACGCGCCGTACAGGCGGCCGACGCCCCCGAGCACGAGCATGACGAGCCCCTCGCCGGAGAGCTCGAAGCCCAGCGTGGAAAGCCCGGCGAACTGCGTCGTCTGCGTGAGGAGCGCGCCCGCCATGCCGGCGAGCGCGCAGGAGATCGAGTAGGCCTGCAGGCGCCGCGCATAGACCGGCGCGCCGATGGCATGCATGCGCGCGTCGTTCTCGCGCGAGCCGACGAGGGCCGCGCCGAACGGCGAGTTCACGAGCGAGCGCACGAGCGTCCAGCACGCCAGCACGACCGCGAGGCAATAGAAGTAGGCGGTCGTGCCGAAGAGGTCGAAGGCGAAGCGGCCGAGCACGGGGTCGACCGGCACGCTGTGCAGGCCGTCGGAGCCGTTGGTCAGCGCCGTCGCCGAGCTCGCGATCTCGAGCACGATCGACGTGATGGCGAGCGTGAGCATGAGGAGCGTCAGGGCGCGCGTGCGCAGGATCACCGCGCCGGTGGCGAGCCCGAGGAGGCCCGCGGCGAGCGCCGCCGCGGCGAGCCCGAGCAGCGGGTCGCCGTTCAGCCGGACGGCGAGGATGCCGGCGGTGTAGGCGCCGAAGCCGAAGTAGGCCGAATGCCCGAGCGTCACGATGCCGCCGTAGCCGACCACGAGGTCGAGCGACAGAGTGAAGAGGATCATGATGAACACGTACGCGCCCAGCGGCAGGTAGGACGGCGCGGCAAAGTAGACCGCGATGGCGAGGAGCCAAGGCAGCGCCTCCAGCGGCCGCAATCTCGCAGGCGCGCTATACATGGCGGCCGAAAAGCCCGGCGGGCTTCCAGAGGAGGAGGGCGATCGTCGCCACGTAGACGAAGAACGCCCCGAGTTCCGGCACCCAGTACTTGCACGCGGTGTCGCCGATGCCGATGAGGAGGGCGCCGACGAAGGGGCCGCGCAGCGACCCGAGTCCCCCGATCGCTACGACGATCAGGAAATAGACCAGCTGCTCGAACGGGTAGGTCGGCGTCATGGCCATGAGATCCGCGCCGAGCGCGCCGCCGAGCGCGGCAAGGCCGCTCCCCAGCGCGAACGTGAGGGTGAAGAGCCTTGCCGTGTCGATGCCGACCGATTGCGCCATCGCCCGGTTGTCCACCGCGGCGCGGACCATCGCGCCCCAGCGAGTGCGCTCGAGGCCGATCCACAACGTGGCGATGAGTAGCGCGCTCGTCGCGATCACGGCGACGCGGTAGGCCGGGAAGCTGCGTCCCCCCAGGCTGAGCTGGCCCTTGAGATACGAAGGGAGCGGCGCGGCGAGCGGATTGGGGCCGTACGCGAGGCGCGCGACCGCCACCGCGATGAAGATGAGCCCGATCGTGAAGAGCACCTGCTCGAGCTCGCCGGCCGCATAGAGGCGCGAATAAAGCGCCTTCTCGAGCAGCATGCTGAAAACGGCGACGATGAGGCACGAGGCGAGGAGCGCGGGCAGCCAAGGCAGCCCGAACGCGAGCATCAGCGTGATCATCAGGTAGCCGCCCGCCATGGCGAAGACGCCGTGAGCGAGGTTGACGAAGCCCATCAGGCCCATCGTCACCGACAGGCCCACGGAGATCGCGTACAGGATCATCCCGTAGGCGAGTCCGTGGAACGCGACGCTGACCAGGCTCGAAAGGAAGGCTTCCATAAAACAAAGGCCCCCGGGCGGAGGCCTTTGGCTCGACGTTCTCCCGCGCTACTTCTTGTCGTTGATTTCCTTCCAGGGATCCTTCACGGACTTGATCGTCTCGAGCTCCACGTTGGCGAGGTGGTCGCCCACCTTGCGCACTTCGCGGACGTACTCGTTCTGCACGATGTCGCGCGTCGCCGGGTCGATGGATATCGGCCCGCGCGGGCTATTGGGATTCTTCCAGCCCTTGAGGAGCGCCATGGTCTTGTCGGGATCGAGCTTGCCCTTCTGCGCGATCACCACGTCGTAGATCGCCGCCATCGCGTCCCACGCGCCGACGGAGATGAAGTTCGGCCACGCCTTGTCGCCGTAGGTTTTCTTGTACTCGGCGACGAACGTCTTGTTTGCCGGGCGCTCGCCGGCGGCGGAGTAGTGGAACATCGTCACGACGCCGACCGGCACGTCGCCCATGTTCGGCAGCTCCTCGTCCGTGGTGATGTCGCCCGGGCCGATCAGCTTGATGCCCGCCTGGCCGAGGCCGAGGTCGCCGAAGCCCTTCATGAGGGCGGTGGCGGACTTTCCGGCCGGCACGAAGACGAAGAGCGCGTCGGGCTTGGCATCCTTCACGCGCTGCAGGTACGGCGCGAAGTCGCTCGTCGGCGGCGGCATGCGCACGCTGCCCACGATCGTGCCGCCGCCCGCCTTGAACGACTTGGTGAACGCTTCCTGGGCGTCGTGGCCGGGGCCGTAGTCGGCGACGGCGATGTACGCGGTCTTGAACTTCTTCGCCGCCCATTCGCCCATCGGGTAGCTCGACTGCCACAGCGTGAACGAGGTGCGCGCGATGTAGGGCGAGAGCGTCGTGAGCATCGCCGTGCCCGCGTTCATGATGATGAAGGGCACCTTCGCTTCCTTGGTGAGCGGCGCGATCGCCGCCGCGTTCGGCGTCCAGACGACCCCGGTGATGAGGTTCACCTTCTCGCGCACGATGAGCTCCTGCGCGAGGCGCTTCGCCGTCTCCGGGTTGATGCCCGTGTCGTCGCGCTTGATGATCTCGATCTTCACGCCGTTCGGCAGCCGCGATTCGTTCAGCTTCATGTAGAGATCGACGGCCTTCTGGATCTGGTCGCCGTTCGACGCCATCGGGCCGGAGTACGTGTTGATGAGGCCGATCTTCACCGTCTGCGCGGCCGCGCCGGCCGAGATGAGCGCGAGCGCCGCGAGCACGGCGAGCCGTTTCAACATCCGCATGGTTTTCCTCCTCCTGAGAGAGAATTCCGCGCGGTCATTCTAATAGAATCAAGCAGCTATGCGCATCTGCGTCTACGGGGCCGGCGCCGTCGGCGGGCACCTCGCCGCGAAGCTCGCCGACGCCGGCCACGAGGTGTCGGTGGTCGCGCGCGGGGCCAATTTGCTGGCCCTCCAAACAAATGGCCTGAGGCTCGAGCACGGCGAGCGCGCGATCGAGGCGCGCCCGCGGGCGAGCGAGGACCCCGCCGCGCTCGGCCGGCAGGACCTCGTGCTCGTGACGCTCAAGGCGAATGCGCTCCAGCCGGTCGCGCAGGCCATCGGCTCGCTCCTCGACGATCGCACGCCCGTGGTGTTCGCCCAGAACGGGATCCCCTGGTGGTATGCGATCGGGCTCGGGAAAACGCGGCCCTCGCCGCCGGACCTCTCGAAGCTCGACCCGGGCGGCGCACTCGCGCGCGCGATAGGGCCGGAGCGGATCATCGGCGCCGTGGTCTATTCCGCGAACGTCGTGAAGTCGCCCGGCGTCGTCCACAACTACACGCCCGGACGCAACATGCTCACCATCGGCGCGGCCGACGATCGGGCTTCGCCACAGGTTCGCGAGCTGCGGAAGATCCTCGACACCGCGGGCATGCACTCCCCCGAATGCCTCGATATTCGCCAGGCGATCTGGAGCAAGCTGCTCCTCAACCTCGCGACTTCCACGCTGTGCCTTCTCTCCGGCGGCACGGTCGCCGACGTGCGCGGCGACCCCGAGCTCATCCGGATCAACAAGAAGATCGACGAGGAAGGGCGTGCGATCGCTGCGGCGCATGGCATCGATCCTTCGGGCGCGCCCGAGCGTCCCGGCGGCGGCCACGGCTCGGGCCGCATCGGCCACAAGCCCTCGATGATCCAGGACTACGAGCTCGGCCGGCCCATGGAGGTCGAGGCGCAGCTCGTGACGCCGCTCGCCTTCGGCCGCGCGGCGGGCGTTCCCACGCCGACCCTCGAGGCGCTCGTTGCCCTGGTAGCGTACCGGGCGGCGGCGAAGGGCCTTTACCGGTCCTGAAAGCGCGGCATTTTTTACATCTTTCACCATTCTCCTTCCACGGCCGAATAAGCGCTGCGCGGCGCGCAAAGCCGCCGCATTACAATGGGCGAGAGGGGGACATGGCCAGGGCACGGCAGGCCAGGAAGACCAAAGCAGAAGTGGCGGTGGCGGCGCTGCGGCCGGCGGACGACGCGCGCCTGCGCGAGAGCGAGGAGCGCTTCCGCGCCATCGTCAACTCCGCGAACGACGGCATCCTCGTCTATGACCGGGACCTGAAGGTCTCCTCCGGCAACCTCGCCGCGGAGCGGATCATCGGCCTGCCGCTCGCCGACATGATCGGCAAGCCCGGGTTCACCTCGATGCTGCCCTGCGTGCGCGCCGATGGCACGCCGCTACCTCCCGAGGAGCGGCCCACGCGCATCACCTTCCGCAGCGGGCTGCCGCTCACCGACCAGGTGATCGGCATCAAGCGTCCGGACGGCTCGATCACCTGGCTTTCCATCAACACCGGGTTCCTCCGCCGGCCGGGCGAGCTCGAGTTCTACGGCATCGTCTCCACCATCTCCGACATCACGGCGAAGCGCATGGCCGAGGATGCGCTGCGCAAGAGCGAGGAGCGCTTTCGCCAGACCTTCGAGCTCGCCGGCTCCGGCATCGCGCACGTCGACCTCGAAGGCCGCTTCATTCTCGTCAATCGCAAGCTCTGCGAGATCCTGGGCTACGAGGAACGCGAGCTCATCGGCCGCTCGGTCAAGGACATCTCGCATCCGGACGACCGGGACCTCACCGACGGCAAGCGAGCGGAGCTCCGCGCCCACGCGGCGCGGTCGCTGCGCTTCGAGAAGCGCTACCTCAAGCGCGACGGCTCGATCGTGTGGGTGGACCTCGCCATCGCGCTCGTGCGCGGCGACGACGGGCGCCCGCTGCACGAGATCGCCATCTTCGACGACATCACGGACACGAAGAACGCCGAGACGGCGCTGCGCGACAGCGAGGAGCGCTTCCGCAGCCTGACGCAGCTCTCGTCGGACTGGTACTGGGAGCAGGACGAGGAGTTCCGCCTGAGGTTCATGTCGGTGCGGATGGCCGAGCGCACGGGCCTCGCCCCGTCGGCCTACCTCGGGCGCAAGCGCTGGGACCGTCCCGCGCTCAACCTCACCGAGGAGGACTGGGCGCGGCATCGCGCGCAGCTCGAGCGGCACGAATCGTTCCGCGACTTCGAGATGCTGCGCGCCGGCGACGACGGGAAGAAGGCGTGGGTCTCGCTCTCCGGCGAGCCGATCTTCGACGCCAGCGGAAAATTCACGGGCTACCGCGGCGTAGGCAAGGACATCACGGAGCGCAAGGAAGCGGAGGCGGAGCTGCGTCGCGCGCACGACGAGCTCGCGCGCTCGAACTCGGAGCTCGAGCAGTTCGCCTACGTCGCCTCCCACGACCTGCAGGAGCCGCTGCGCATGGTGTCGAGCTATACGCAGCTCCTCCTGCGCCGCTACGGCGACCGGCTCGACGGCGACGCCAAGGAGTTCATGGCCTTCATCGTCGACGGCGCCTCGCGGATGAAGCAGCTCATCGAGGACCTGCTCGCATACTCGCGCGTCGGCACGCGCGGCAAGGAGCTGAAACCCGTCGCCGTGGAGGCGCCCCTGCGCCGCGCGATCACGAACCTGCGCGCCGGCATCGAGGAATCGGGCGCCTCGATCAGCTTCGACGCGCTGCCTACCGTCATGGCTGACGAGATGCAGATCGCGCAGCTCTTCCAGAACCTGCTTGGCAATGCGCTCAAGTTCCGCTCGGCCTCCGTGCCGCGCATCCACGTGGCGGCCGCGGAGAAGGACAAGGAGTGGGAGTTCTCGGTCGCCGACAACGGCATCGGCATCGAGCCGCAATACTTCGAGCGCATCTTCATGGTGTTCCAGCGCCTGCACAACAAGGGCGAATACCCGGGAACCGGCATCGGCCTCGCGATCTACAAGAAGGTCGTCGAGCGCCACGGCGGCCGCATCTGGGTGAGCTCGACCCTGGGCGAGGGGACGACTTTCCATTTCACGCTTCCGAAAGCGAAGGAGAACGCATGAACGACCCGACCCGGGCGGCCCCGCCGGTCGAGATCCTGCTCGTCGAGGACAATCCCGGCGACGAGCGGCTCACCCGCGAGGCCCTGAAGGAAGGCAAGGTCTACAGCAACCTGCACTGGGTGAAGGACGGCGTCGAGGCGCTCGACTTCCTGCGGCGCAAGGGAAAGTACGGCGCCGCGCCGCGCCCCGACATCATCCTGCTCGACCTCAACCTGCCGAAAAAGGACGGCCGCGAGGTGCTGCAGGAGATCAAGAAGGACGACCAGCTCAAGCGCATCCCGGTCGTAATCCTCACCACCTCCAAGGCGGAGGAGGACGTGCTGAAGACCTACAACCTGCACGCCAACTGCTACGTCACGAAGCCGGTCGACCTCGAGAAGTTCATCGTCGTCGTGAAGTCGATCGACGCGTTCTGGCTCACCGTGGTCACGCTCCCGAACGGGCACTAGGCGCACGAGACCGATGGGGATCGAGGAAGCGCCCGACCGGATGCAGCACAAGGTTCTCCTCATCGAGGACAACCCGGGCGACGCGCGCCTCATCCGCGAGATGCTGGCGGAGGATCCCGAAGCGCCGTTCAACCTGCATTTCGCCGAGCGCCTCTCGGCCGGGCTGGAGGCGCTCTCGGCGGGCGATGCCGCGCTCGTGCTCCTCGACCTGTCGCTGCCGGACAGCTTCGGCCTGGAGACCTTCGCCAAGGTCTACGCGCATTCGCCGGCGGTTCCGATCATCGTCCTCACCGGGAACGACGACCAGACCATCGCCCTCTCCGCGGTGA
Organism: Betaproteobacteria bacterium; assembly: GCA_019237595.1. Lineage (GTDB taxonomy): Bacteria > Pseudomonadota > Gammaproteobacteria > Burkholderiales > SG8-39 > SCGC-AG-212-J23. The sequence goes on from JAFAGU010000257.1 coordinate 10,820, forward strand.
AGGGAGGCGCCCAGGACTACCTCGTCAAGGGGCGGCTCGACCGTGAGCTCCTGCTTCGCTCGATGCAGTATTCGATCGAGCGCAAGCGCTACCAGGTCCAGCTGGAGCACCAGGCGAACTACGACGCGCTCACGGGGCTGCCCAACCGCAACCTCCTCTACGACCGCCTGCGCCAGGCGGTCTACTCGCAGCGCATGCCGCACCCGATGGCGGTGGTGTTCATCGACCTCGACCACTTCAAGTTCGTGAACGACAGCCTCGGGCATGGCGTCGGCGACCGGCTCCTCAAGGGCATGGCCGAGCGTCTGCGCTCGGTGCTTCGCGAGGGCGACACGGTGGCGCGCCTGGGCGGAGACGAGTTCGTCGTCATCCTGAACGACCAGTCGAGCGAGGACGTGATCTTCCGCGCGGTGCAGCGGATCAGCGCGAAGATCAGCGAGCCGATGACGATCGACGGCAAGGAGCTCTACGTTACCTGCAGCGCGGGGATCAGCATGTACCCGCAGGACGGCCCCGACGTGGAGACGCTGCTCCGGAACGCCGACGCCGCGATGTACCGCGCCAAGGACCACGGGCGCAACAACTTCCAGTTCTACACCTCCGAGATGAACGAGCGCATCAACGAGCGCCTCATGCTCGAGAATGCGCTGCGCCGGGCGCTCGAGAGGAACGAATTCCTCCTCAACTACCAGCAGAAGGTGGACCTGCGCACCGGCGCGGTCTGCGGCGCCGAGGCGCTCGTGCGCTGGAACCACCCGGAGCTCGGGCTCCTTCGTCCCGAGCGCTTCATCCCGCTCGCCGAGGAGACCGGCCTCATCCTGCCGGTCGGGGAATGGGTGATCCGCGAGACCTGCCGCCAGGTCCGCGCCTGGCTCGACGCGGGATTGAAGCCCGGCCTCGTGTCGGTGAACCTCTCGGCGCGCCAGTTCCGCCAGGACGGGCTCGTGCGCATCGTCTCGCGCATCCTGGAGGAGACGGGCGTCGACCCGAGCTCGCTGGAGCTCGAGCTGACGGAAAGCACGGTGATGCACAACGTCGCGACCGGCATCGCGACGCTCCACGGGCTGAAATCGCTCGGCGTCGCGCTCTCGGTCGACGACTTCGGCACCGGCTACTCGAGCCTTTCCTACCTGAAGGACCTGCCGATCGACGTCCTGAAGATCGACCGCTCCTTCGTGCGCGACATAGGCGCGGGCGAGGGCGCCGACGAGGGCGTGCTCGCGCAGGCCATCATCTCGCTCGCGCACAGCCTGCACCTCAAGGTGATCGCCGAGGGCGTGGAGACGGACGCGCAGCTCCGGTTCCTCAAGCGCCACGGCTGCGACCAGGGCCAGGGCTTCTTCTACGGCGAGCCGGTGGCTCCGGAGGGCTTCGCCCGCCTCCTCGAAGTCACGCGCAAGAAGGGGAAGAGGCCGGCATGAGCGAGGCGGAAGCGGAGCGGCCGGTCGTGCTTGCCGTGGACGACTCGACCGACATCCTTGCGTTGGTGAAGAAGGCGCTCGCCTCCGAATATTTCGTGCTCACCGCGAGCGACGCCGGCTCGGCGCTCGAGCTTGCCGCCGCCCGCCCGCGCCCCTCGCTCATCCTCCTCGACATCGACATGCCGGGCGCTTCCGGATTCGACGTCTGTCGCGTGCTCAAGAGCGAGGCCAATACCGCTGACATCCCGGTAGTCTTCCTGACCGCCCGCGAAGATCCGGCGGCGCAAGTCGAAGGCCTCGAGCTCGGCGCCGTCGACTACGTTACCAAGCCGCTCAGCGCCGCCGTGCTGCGCGCGAGAGTGCGCAACCACGTCGCGCTCGCGAACCAGCACGCGGAGCTGGGCCGGATGGTCGTCGAACGCACGCGCGCCCTCGAGGAGACGCGCCTGCAGCTGATCCGGCGCCTGTCGCGCGCGATGGAGATGCACGAGAGCTCCGCGGTCGGCAATCGCGTCGTGCGGCTCGCCCAGTACGCGCGGATCCTCTCCGAGGCCGCGGGGGCGAAGCCGGCCATGGCGGAGATGATGATGACCGCCGCGCCGCTCCACGACATCGGCAAGCTCGGCGTCCCGGCCGACCTTCTTCGCAAGACGGGCAAGCTCTCCGCGCCGGACTGGGAGCGAGTGCGCCGCCACCCCGAGCTCGGCGCCGAGATCATCGGCGAGCACGACGACCCCCTCCTCAAGGTTGCGCGCCAGATGGCGCTCTACCACCACGAGCGCTGGGACGGCACGGGCTACCCGGAAGGCCTCAAGGGCGCCGACATCCCGTGGCCCGGTCGCCTCATGGCGATCGTCGACTCCTTCGAATCCATGACGACGACGCAGTTCTACCGCGAGCCGCTCAACGTGCTCGAAGCCGCCGCCGAGATCCAGGAAGGCTCGGGGACGCGCTTCGACCCCAAGCTCGTCGAGGCCTTCAAGCGCGCGCTGCCGCAGATGAAAAAGGTGCTGGAGACCTACTCCGATTCCCTCGGCGATCTCATCGACCTGGACTTCTCGCCCGGCCGGGGCACCGGCAAGAAGGCGCAGAAGGCCGCCGCGGTCAAGCGCAAATGAGCAAGCTCATCGACAAGCTGAAGGCTGCCGAGCGGCATAGGAAGGGCGGGGCCGAGGGAGAAGGCGACGACATCGCCTCGCGGATCGAGTCCGAGCGCTCGCTCGAGGAGGCGGCGAGCGCGCGCGCCGGCGAGGAGAAGCGGGGGCTCGACCTCGCGCGCGAGCGCCAGGCGGCGGAGGTGGAGCTTCGGCGCCTCGCGCATTCGCGCGCCGAGGCGGAGGCGAAGGCCGCGCGGCTGATGGCCGAGCGTGAGCGCGCGGAGGCGCAGGCGCTCGCGGAGGCGAAGGCCCGCGAGGAAGCGGAAAAGAAGGCGGCGGCGCTCGCGGAAGGCCGGCGCAAGAAGGAAGAGGAGGCGGCGGAGCATGCGCGTGCGCGCGCGCAAGCCGAAGCGGAATCGGCGGCGGCCATGCGCGCTCGCGCCGCCTCGGAAGATCAGGCCCGCCGCTCGGTCCGGGAGCGAGCCCAGTCCGAGACGCGGGCGCTCGAGTCGATCCGCGAGCGCAAGCATGCCGAGGACCGCCTCATGCGCGAGGCCGAAGCGCGGGCGGGCGCCGAGGAGGAGGCGGCGAGGCTCGCCAGGGAGCGGGCGGCCGCGGAGCAAGCGCTCCTCGACGCCGCGGCGGCGAAGAAGGCCTCGGAGCAGCGCGCGAGCGGCGCGGCGCAGGAGCGCTCGCGGCTCGAGCTCGCCGCCGCGGAAGTGGCGCGTTCGCGCGCGGCGGCGGAGGAAGAAGCGCGCGCGGCTGCCGAGCAGCGCGCGGCGGCGGAGCGCGAAGCCGCGAATGCCGCCCGCTCGCGCGAAGCGTCCTCCGCGGAAGCCGCCAAGCGAGAAGAAGCGCACGCGGAGGCCGAGCGGCAGGCGCTTCTCGCCGCGCGACAGCGCGGCGAGGCGGAGCAGGCAGCGGCCGCACAGGCGCGCGCTCGCGAGGAAGCCGCAGCGCGGGCCGTCGAGCTTGCCTCCGAGCGCAGCGCGGCGGAAACCGCGGCTGCGGACCAGGCGCGAAAGCGCGCGAAGGCCGAAGCGGAAGCCCTGTCGGCGGCCGAGCGGCAGGGCGAGGCCGAGCGCGCGGCGGAGCTCGCGGCGCGCTCGCGCGAAGCCGCGGACGCGGAGGCGGCGAAGCTCGCCCAGGCGAAAGCCCACGCCGAGGCGGCGGCGCGCCAGCAGGCGCAGAAGCGCCGGGAAGCGGAGGAGCAAGCAGCCGAGGCGGCGAGGGAGGCGGAGGTCGCCAAGGCGCGCGCCCTGTCGGCTGCGCAGGCGCGCGTCGCCGAGGAGCAGGCGCTCGCGGCCGCTGCGGCCGAGCGAGCGCAAGCCGAAGAGCGGCTGCACGAGCGCGCCGCGGCGCTCAATCGAACGGAAGCCGCGGCTTTGGAGGCCGCTGCAGAGCGCGAGAAGGCCGAAGCGGCGTCGGCGCTCGCCGAAGAAGAGCGTGCGGGCGCCGAAGCGGCGGCGGCCCGGCTTGCAAAGGAGCGCGAAGCGGCGGAGGCGCAGGCGGCGGCGAAGCTCCAGCAGCGGATCGACGCCGAGACGCGCCGGCAGCGCGAAGCGCAGGCGCGCGCCGCGGCCGAGGCCTCGGCCGCGGCGGAGCTGCGCGAGCGCACGCAAGCCGAGCAGCGCCTGAAGGGCGAAGCGGACGCGGCGGCGCAAGCCGAGCGCCAGGCGCTGGAAGCAGCGAAGGAGCGAGAGGCGCTCGACGCGGAGCTCAGGCGCGCTGCGCAGGCGCGGGCCGAGGCGGACGCGGAAGCCGTCCGGCTCGCGCGCGAGCGCGAGAAGACGGAGGCGAAGGCCGCGGCCGCGCTTGCCTCGCGCATCGACGCCGAGCGCCGGAGCGCGGCGCTCGCCGCGGAGCGTGCGGAGGCGGAATCCCGGGCGACCGCGGTCGTGCAGGCGCGCATCGCGGCCGAGGAGATGCTCGCGCGCAAGGCGCGCGAAGCGGCCGAGGCGCGCAGCGCCGCCGAGCAAGCGCAGGCGGGCCGAGAGAGAAGCGAAGGCGAGCTGAGGCAAGCGGTGTCGGCGCGCAAGGCGGCGCAGGGAGGGCGCTCGCGCGCCCGGCCGTTCCTGGTCGGCGGCGCGGCGATCGCGATTGCCGCTGTCGCAATGCTCGCCGTGCTCGAAAACCGGCCCGCCCTGCAGGTCCAGCCGCCGCCCATCGCAAGGCAGGAAAGCGCTTTTTCGCTGAAGCTCGACTACCGGCTGCAATATCCCCGGAGCGCCGAGCGCTGAATTTGCATTTTGTGCGGCGCGCTAGTACGGTTGCGCGCCGTCTCCCGAAATGCCCGAACACGATCCTCGCGGCAGCCGCTCGTCCAAGGCCGCACTGACCCTGCTGGCGCTCGGCGTCGTCTTCGGCGACATCGGCACGAGCCCGCTCTACGCGGTGAAGGAGACGTTCTCCCCGGAGCACGGCATCCCGCTCTCCGCCGCGAGCGTCGTGGGCGGCCTGTCGACGATCTTCTGGGCGCTGATGGTCGTCGTGTCGCTCAAGTACGTCGTCCTCATCATGCGCGCCGACAATCGCGGCGAGGGCGGCATCATGGCGCTCATCGCCCTCGCCCTGTCGGCGGTCAAGGCACACGCGCACTGGCGCACGCCGCTCGTCGTCATCGGCATTTTCGGCGCCTCGCTTTTCTACGGCGACGCGGTGCTGACGCCGGCGATTTCCGTCCTCTCCGCGGTGGAGGGCCTCGAGGTCGGCACGAGCGCCTTCAAGCCGTATGTCGTGCCGATCGCCGTGGGCGTGATCGTGGCGCTTTTCGCCTTCGAGGCGAGCGGCACCGCGGCGGTGGGGAGGCTCTTCGGCCCCATCACGCTCGGCTGGTTCGTCGCCATCGGCTCGGCCGGCGTGTACGGCATCGCCCAGGAGCCCTCGGTCCTCGCCGCGCTCAACCCGATGCACGCCCTCGCTTTCGTGAGCGACCACGGCAAGGCCTCGTTCGTGGTGCTCGGCGCCGTGGTGCTGGCGGTCACTGGGGCGGAGGCGCTCTATGCGGACATGGGCCACTTCGGCAAGGGCGCGGTGCGGATCGCCTGGTTCGGCATCGTCGCTCCGGCGCTCGTCCTCAACTACTTCGGGCAGGGGGCGTTGCTGATCGCAAGGCCGGAGGCCGTCAAGAACCCGTTCTACCTCCTCTTCCCGGAGGCGTTTCTCTATCCCATGGTGGCGCTCGCGACCGCCGCGACGGTCATCGCCTCGCAGGCCACCATCTCCGGCGCCTATTCGCTCACCAAGCAGGCAGTGCAGCTCGGGTTCCTGCCGCGCCTGACCATCGTGCAGACCTCGGCGCGCGAGATCGGCCAAGTCTACATCCCGTCGATCAACTGGGTGCTGTGCATCGCCGTCGTCGCCGCGGTGATCGGGTTCGGCTCGTCGTCGCGACTCGCGGGTGCCTACGGCGTGGCGGTGACGGCGACCATGCTCGTGGACACGCTCCTTACGTTCTTCGTCATCCGCTACGGGTGGGGCTACCCGCTCGCGCTCTGCATCTTCGCCACCGGCTTCTTCGCCGCGGTCGACGCGACGTTCTTCTCCGCCACGCTCGTCAAGGTGGCCGATGGCGGCTGGTTCCCGCTCGCGATCGGCGGCGGCGTCTTTCTCGTGATGGCGACGTGGCGGCGCGGGCGCGAGATCCTCATGGACCGGCTGCGCGCCTCCTCCGTGCCGCTCGAGCCTTTCCTGGAGTCGCTCTTCCGGCAGCCGCCGGAGCGGGTGGCGGGGACCGCGATCTTCCTCACGGCCACGCCGGAGGCGACGCCGCACGCGCTGCTGCACAACCTCAACCACAACAAGGTGCTGCACGAGCGCGTGGTCTTCCTCACGGTCGAGATCCGCGACGTGCCCTGGGTGGCGTTCACCGATCGCGTCAAGATCGAACGCCTGGGCCACGGCTGCTTCCGCGTGCGCGTGCGCTACGGCTTCATGAACCGGCCCGACGTCACGCGGGCGCTCGAGCTCTGCGCCGCGCTCGGGTTGGAGTTCAACCTGATGGAGACCTCCTTCTTCCTCTCCCGCGAGAAGATCGTGCCGGTCGTCGGCGGGCCGTCGAACATGGCGCGCTGGCGCGAGCGCATGTTCGCGGCGATGGCCCGCAACGCGGGCAACATCACCGACTACCTCAATATCCCGACCAACCGCGTGATCGAGCTCGGGACGCGGGTGGAGATCTGAGCGCCGGCTAGAAGAGGTGCACCTGCGTCGGGAACCAGAAGCCTATGACGCAGAACGCGACGCCGACGAGGCCGAGGCCGGCCGCGCCCCATACCAGCGCGACCATCGAGGTGATGATGGAGGCCGAGGCGAGGACGATGGCGATCTGCACGGCGGCCGAGGCGAGCTCGTAGTGGTGGTAGGCCGCGAGCGAACGGTCCCGCCTTTTCTCCACTTCCTTCACTCGGGCGACGAGCTGCTTGCGGCCCTCCGGCGGGTCTTCCTCCGACTCGTAGCGCTCGATGGTCTTTTTCCATGCCTCGAGCTGCTTCTTCATCGGCTCGGTCTGGTTGGCGAATTGCGCGGTCATGGCGTCGCTTGCGACGCGCAGCGTGGTCTGGCGGATGGTCTTCGCCTGGTAGAAGGCCCAGAGGTTCGCGGCCTCGATGTTGGCGTTCAGCGCCAGTGTCTGGGCGCTCTTGCCCAGCGTCTCCGAGAACGCGAGCACGAGCGCGAGGATGGAGATGAGCAGCGCGACGCGCTTGTCGCCGGCGTGAGTGTCGACGTGGCCGTGTCCCCCAGACATCGTTCCCTCCCTTTTCGCCTATTTTAGTTAAGCCGCGTCGGCCTGCGCGGCTTCGGGCGGCGGCGGGCCGCCGCCGAACTGAGCCCAGGCCACGCCGGCCATCGTGACGGCGGCGCCGCCGATCTTCAGCCAGGTGAACGTCTCGCCGAGCGTGAGCCAGGCCATCACACCGGCCACCGGCGGCATGAGGTACATGAATGGCGCGCTGCGCGCGACGCCGCGGACGCTGTTCACCCACGTCCACATGAGCCACCCCGCGAACGAGGAAACGAAGAGCGCCCAGAAGAGGCTGCCCCAGGCGCGCGGCCCCATCGCGCCGACGTCGAGTTGCACGATGGAGGGGAAGGTCGCGACGAGCATCACGGGCGCGGAGAAGAGCAGCGTGTACGCGAGCAGGATGAGCGGCCCATAGCGGTCGGCGAGCGGCCGCGAGAGCACGGTGTAGGCGGAAAACGCCGCGCCCGCGAGGAGCAGCATGAGGTCCCCGGCGCCCGCGTGGGCGAGGCCGCCCGTGAACTTGTCCGCGAGGAACACCACGATGCCCGCGAAGGCCACCAGCGTTCC
>JAFAGU010000015.1 GCA_019237595.1 Betaproteobacteria bacterium
GCTCTCCTTCCAGGTGGTGATCTGGGGAATCTTCGGCGGCGTAGCGACCATCTACGGGCCGGTGGCGGCCGTCTTCCTCCTCTATCCGCTCACCGAGTGGCTCGGCAGCTTCCGCGCTTTCGGCGAGCTGCGCCTCCTCATCTTCGCCGTGATCGTGCTCCTCGTGCTGCTCTTCATGCCGCGCGGGCTTTTCCCATGGGTGCGGGACCGGCTCGAGGTCCTCTGTCCACGCTGCAAGCAGCGCAACCCCTTTGCAAGGAAGCGCTGCCGCCTCTGCGGCGCGCCGCTAGAGGCCGAGGTATCCCGCGCGGAGCGTCTCGTCGGCCATCAATGAGGCCGCCGATCCTTCGGCGACGATGCGGCCCTGCGAGAGCACGTAGTTCCGCGAAGCCATCCTGAAGACCTGGCCGACCTCCTGCTCGACGAGCAGGACGGCGAGCCCGCTCGCATGGATCTTCGCGATCGCGGCGAAGAGCTCCTCGCGCACCTTGGGCCCGAGCCCGAGCGACGGTTCGTCGATGGCGAGGAGCTTCGCATCGAACATGAGGGCGCGCGCCGTGGCGAGCATCTGCTGCTCGCCGCCGGAAAGCGTGCCGGCGATCTGGCTCCTGCGCTCCTCGAGCCGCGGGAAGAGCTCGTAGCAGCGCTCGAGGCGGGCGTTCGTTTCCCGCGAATCGCGGGAGAGGAAAGCTCCGGCGAGCAGGTTTTCGAGCACCGTGAGCTCGCGGAACGGGCGTCTGCGCTCTGGGCACAGGCCGAGGCCGAGCATGCGGATCTCGTGCGCCGGAAGGCCATCGATCCTGTGGCCGGCAAAAACCACTTCGCCCTCGACGACGATATCGCCCTCGGTGCCGCGCTTCATTCGCGCCTCGAAGCGCGTGAGGCCGGAGATGGCGCGCAGGAGCGTCGACTTGCCGGCGCCGTTCGGCCCGACGAGGCCGACGAGCTCCCCCGCCTCGACGCGCAGCGACACGGCGTTCAGGATCTGCGCCTTGTCGTAGCGGACCGAGAGGTCCTTGACCTCAAGCAGCGGCATGCCGGCCCGCGTCGAGTGCTCCGTGCTCGCTGCCGCCGAGCGCTCCGTGCTCGCTCCCCAGATACGCCTGGATCACCTTCGGATTCTTCACCACGTCCTCCGGCTTGCCGTCGGCGATGATCTGGCCGTAGTCCACCACGATCACGCGGTCGGCGATCGACATCAGCTCCTTCAGCTTGTGCTCGATCATCAGGACCGCCGGTCCCTCCGAATGCAAGCGCCCGAAGCGGCCGCCCTTGTGCAGCCGCCGGATCGATCTCGCGAGGAGCGCTGATTCCGCCGGGTTGAGCCCGCCAAGGGGCTCGTCGAGAAGGAGAAGCTCCGGCTCCGTGGCGATCGCCCGCGCGACCTCGAGCCGCTTGAGATCGCCCTGCGAAAGCGCGGAGGCGCGCTCGAGTGCCATGTCGGAGATGCCGACGAACTCCAGCGCGTCCATGGCCCTCGCTTCGAGGCGCTTCACCCACTCGCCGTGCCGGCGCGTTCGCGGCCCGATGAGCGGCACCATGACGTTGGCGATGATCGGCAGGTGCCGGAACGGCCGGGTGTTCTGGAAGGTGCCCGCGATCCCGCGCTCGACGACCTCCCAGGGCCGCAGGTGCGAGAGATCCTCGCCGTTGAGGAGGATGCGTCCCGCATCCGGACGCAGCACTTTGGTGACGAGGCGAAGGAGCGTCGTCTTGCCTGCGCCGTTGGGGCCGATGAGGCCGACGATCTCGTGGCGCGACACTTCGAAGCTCACGTCGTTCACCGCGACGAGCCCGCCGAAGCGCTTCGTGAGATTTTCCACGCGGAAGAACGGCGAGGGCATGCCGCTAGAATACCGCGTGGCCACCGCGCAGGATGAAAATACCGGCGATCCGGATCTCTCGGGATTCGGCGAAAACGCCGCCGCGCGCCTGAAAGAGGCGCTCGAAAAGGACGAGTTCACCCTCTATTGCCAGCCGATCGCCGCGCTCGACGGGCCGGAGCGCTTTCCGCTGGGCGAAGTGCTCGTTCGCATGCGCGAGGAGGAGAAGGCGATGCTTCCGCCCGGCGAGTTCCTGCCGGTGTTCGAGCACTTCCGCATGATGCCGCAGCTCGACCGCTGGGTCGTGCGCCACCTCGCCCGGCGCCTCGCGAAAGGCTCGAGGATTCCCTGCTTCACGATGAACGTCTCCACGCAGACGCTCGCGGACGCGCAATTTCCGCCGTTCGTGAGGGAGGAGCTGAAGGCGGCTGGCGTGGCCGTCGACTCGCTCGTGTTCGAGATCGACGAACCGGATGTGCTGCAGAACGCGGATCTCGTGGCCCGCTTCGTCGCCGCGATGAAGGTGGTGGGCGCCGGCGTCCTGATCGACGGCTTCGGGCACAAGTCGGTCTCGTTCACGCCGCTGCGCACGGTGGGCGCGCACTTCGTGAAGGTCGACGGGTCGATCGTGCGCAAGATCCTCACGAGCGAGCTCGCGCGGACCAAGCTGGACGCGATCCTGCGCGTCGCGAAGTCGATCAACCTGGGCGTGATCGCCGAATGCGTCGAGGAGCAGGAGATCTTCGTGCGGCTGAAGACGCTGGGCGTGGGCTACGCGCAAGGCTTCGGCATCGTGCAGCCGCAGCCGATCGACAAGATCGCCGGTTAGGCGGTTTCTGAGCGCCTTCAGGAAACCGCTACGCGGTTTCCTCCCTTAGCTCCCGCCGCGACACCTTGCCGACGTCGGTCTTCGGCAGCTCGCCGCGGAACTCGACGATATGCGGGACCTTGTATTCCGCGAGCCGCTCGCCGCAGTAGCGCCGGATCTCGTCCTCGCTCACCTTGCCGCGGGCGTCGCCGTGCAGGACGACGATCGCCTTGATCCGCTGCCCCACCGTGGGGTCGGGCACGCCGATGACGCCTGCCGTCTTCACCTGCGGGTGGGCATAGAGCGCGTCCTCGACGTCCTTGGCGAAGATCGAGTAGCCCTTGTACTTGATGAGGTCCTTGGATCGGTCGTAGAAATGGAAGTAGCCTTCCTCGTCCATGCGCACGAGGTCGCCGGTTCGCAGCCAGCGCACGCCGGCCTTGTCCAGGAAGGCTCGCGAGGTCTCTTCCGGCTTGTTCCAGTATCCGCGCATGACGCTCGGCCCGGAAAGGAGCAGCTCGCCCGTGGTTCCTGGCGCGACGAATTCCCCGCTCTCGGGATCGATGACCGCGGCAAGCATGTTGGGCACCGGGCAGCCGAACGATCCGGGCTTGGGGCGGTGAAGCGGATTGACGTGGCTTGCGGCGCCGGTTTCCGAGAGGCCGTAGCCTTCGGTGATCGTCGAGCCCGTGCGCTTGGACCACCCGTTCATCGTCGATTCGTGCAGCGTGTCGGCGCCGGAGAGGACGAGCTTTAGCCGTTTCCAGTTCGCCTTGTCCGTATCCTTGTGCTCCTTGAGGTATTCGTAGAGTGTCGGCACGCCGTAGAAGACGGTGGCGCGGTAGCGCTCCATCGCCGCGAGGATCTCCTCGGTGTCCGGCGTGGTGAAGAGCACGAGCAGGTTGCCGCCGATGAGTCCGCTCAGCATGATCACCACCTGCCCGTAGATGTGGAAGAAGGGCAGGAAGGCGAGGATCACTTCCTGTCCCGCCTGCATGACGCTGAACGCCGCCTGGCCCGCGGCCTGCGCGGCCATGAGGTTTTGGTGCGTGAGCATCACGCCTTTCGGATTCCCGGTCGTACCACCCGTGTAGGGAAGCGCTGCCAGGTCGTTCTCAGGGTCGATCGAGACCGCCGGCGCTTGGGCCGGATGAGCCTCGATCAATGCCTGGAAGGCGTGCACATTCGCGCCGCGAGCCGCTGGCGCCTTCTTCGCAAAGAGCCGCTTCATCGGCGGCAGGTACTCGTGGATTCCCGTCACTACGACGCGCTCGAGTGCTACGCCGGCCTTTTCCACCTTTTCGTAGAGGATGTCCTGGCAGATGACGGTCTTGGCGGCGCTATCCTCGAGCTGGTGGCGCACCTCGTGGCTGGTGTAGACGGGGCTGATCGGCGTGACCGTGGCGCCGCATTTGAGCGCGGCGAAGTAGGCGATGATGAACTGCGGGCTGTTCAGCAGGTAGAGCGCCACCCGATCGCCCTTGCGCACCC
>JAFAGU010000216.1 GCA_019237595.1 Betaproteobacteria bacterium
CGCGGCCCCGTGGTCTCGGCGATCAGCGCCCGAGCCTTTGCCGGCTCGCACGTCGCGACGATCTACGGGACGATCTACTCGAGCAATGCCGTTGGCGCGGCGATCGGCGCCTTTCTTGGCGGGGTGCTGCACGACCTGACCGGCGGCTACGGCACGGGCTTCGGCGTGGCGCTCTTTTTCATCGCCCTCGCGTCGATGCCTTTCTGGACCATTCCGGCGCTGCGCGACTATCGCTAGATCTGCAGCGCCTTGAGAAGGTCCTGCTCGATCTGCAGCACGCTTTTCGAGCGCGAGAGCGCCTCGCCGGAGACGAGGAAGACGTCCTCTGCCCGGTCCCCCAGCGTGTTGACGCGCGCGGTATGGATGTTGAGGTGCTGCTCGGCGAGCGTGCGCGCGACGCTATAGAGGAGCCCCGGGCGGTCGCTCGCGACGAACGACAGGACGTGATACGCGCCGCGCTCGTCCGGGCGGATGTCGACCACGGGCGTGACCGGAAAGTGCCGCACGCGGCGCGAGAGCCGACCGCTGCGAGGCGGGGCAAGCTCGCCTTGCGCGAGCACGTCGGCCGCGAGATCGTGCTCGATCGCGGCGATGCGGTCCGAGTAATGGCTGTCGCGCCCCTGGCCCATGATGAGGAAGGTGTCGAGCGCGTAGCCGTTCCGGGTCGTGTGGATCTTGGCCTCGGCGATGTTGAAGCCCGCGCGCTCGAAGTAGCCGCAGATGCGCGCGAAGAGCGCCTCCCGGTCCTTCGTATAGACGAAGACCTGGAGGCCCTCGCCGAAGGGCGCGAGGCGCGCCTTGACCACCGGCACGGTCGTATCCACCCGGTAGTGGAGGTTGCGGGTCTGCCAGGCGATTTCCTGGGCGTCGTGGCGCAGGAAATACGGCGTGTCGAGCTGCGCCCAGAGCTTGTCCTTCACGCCGTCGGAAAGCGCGTAGAGCCGCAATAGGCGCGTCGCCTCGGCCTGCTTCTCGGCGAGCGCGGCGTCGCGCGCGAGCGGCTCGCCGGTCAGCACGCGCCGAGCGGCGCGGAAGAGGTCCTCGAGGAGCTTCGCCTTCCAGGCATTCCACACCTTCGGGCTGGTGCCGCGAATGTCGGCGACGGTGAGAAGGTAGAGCGCGACCAGCCTGCGCTCGCTGCCCACGCGCTCGGTGAAGGCGCGCACGACTTCCGGATCGTGGACGTCCTGCTTCTGCGCCACGCCCGACATGGCGAGGTGATTGGCAACGAGGAACTCCACGAGCTCGCGGTCCTCGCGCGAGAGTCCGTGACGCTTGGCGAAGGCGCGCACGTCCTGCGCGCCCAGCTCGGAATGGTCGCCGCCGCGTCCCTTCGCGATGTCGTGGTAGAGCGCGGCAATGTAGAGGAGCCACGGCCGGTCGAAGCCGCTGATGAGCTCGCTGCAGAGCGGGAATTCGTGCGCGAGCTCGGGCATCGTGAAGCGCCGGAGATTGCGCAGCACCATGAGGATGTGCTGGTCGACGGTGTAGACATGGAAAAGGTCGTGCTGCATCTGGCCGACGATCCGGCCGAACTCGGGCAGGTAGCGCCCCAGGATGCCGTACTGGTTCATGCGGCGGAACTCGTGGACCAGGCCCTGCTTCTGCTGCAGGAGCTGCAGGAAAAGAAGCCGCGCGATCTCGTCCTTCCTGAACCGGCCATCGATCCGGAAGCGCGCGCGCCATAAGGCCCGCAGCGTCCCCGCGGTCATTCCGCGCAGCTCGTGGTGCTGCATGAGAAGGAGGAAGCTCTCGAGGATCGAAAGCGGCTCGCGCTCGAATACCCGCTCGTCCACCGCCTCGAGCAGCTCCCCGTTTACCTGGAAGCGCTCGTTCAGCGGCTGTCGCGGCCGCTCCGGCCGCGGCGAGAGCCGTGCCTCGAGGTTCTGGAGGACGATGGTGTTTAGCTGCGTGATCGTCTTCGCGGCGCGGTAGTACTGCTGCATCATGAGCTCGCTCGCCCGCCGCTCGCCGCCGTCGCGGTAGCCGTATTGCGCCGCGAGCGCGCCCTGCAGGTCGAACACGATGCGGTCTTCCCGGCGGCCGGCGAGATAGTGCAGCCGGATGCGCAGGTCCTGCAGCGCGCGCTCGTGGCGCGCGATCTGTCGCGCCTCGCCTGCCTCGATCAGCCCGTGGCGCGCGAGGTCGCTCCACCTTGAACCCAATCCTGCGGCGAGGCCCGTCCAGTGGATGATCTGCAGGTCGCGCATGCCCCCCGGTGCTTCCTTGAGGTTGGGCTCGAGCGCGTAGGGCGTGTCCTGGTGCTTCGCGTGCCGCTGCTCCTGCTCGAGCTTCTTCGCCTTGAGGAACGCCGCCGGATCGACTTGGGCGCGGAAGCTCTTCTCGAACCGAGAGAAGAGGCGCCGGCTGCCCGAGAGGTAGCGCGATTCGAGCAGCGCCGTCTCGACCGTGACGTCGGCGCGCGCCATCTGCAGGCAGCTCTCGACCGTGCGCACGCTGTGGCCGACCTCGAGGCCCACATCCCAGAACGCCCCGACGAGCCTCTCGAGGCGCTCCCGCTGCGCGGCGTCCGGGTCGCCCGGCAGCAGCACGAGCAAGTCCACGTCGGACCCGGGAAAAAGCTCGCCGCGGCCATATCCGCCGGTCGCGACGAGCGCCGCCTCGCGCGGCAGCTCGAGCTCCTGCCAGACATCCCGCACGATCCCGTCTATCAGCTGTGCGTGGCGGCGGAGCAGGGCGGCAGGAGCAAGCTTTCCCGCAGAGAAGGCCTCCCGGAGTGCCTGCCGTCCGGCCGCAAGCTCCCCGCGATGGCGCTCCGCCGCGCCAGGAATGGCCTCGCGGACGGCGACAGCGGCGCGATTCACGGCCTAGGCCGCGGCGAGCGGCACGACGGCCGGCGGGGCGAGGGAGCCGGCCGAGCGCGTGAGCACCTCATAGCCACGAGGCGTGACGAGCACCGTGTGCTCCCATTGCGCCGAGAGGCTGTGGTCCTTCGTGACGATCGTCCAACCATCGGCAAGCTCGCGGATGCCGGGGCGCCCGGCGTTGATCATCGGCTCGACGGTGAAAGTCATTCCCGGCTCGAGCACGAGGCCAGTGCCCGCCTTGCCGTAATGGAGCACCTGCGGCTCCTCGTGGAAGCTGCGGCCGATGCCGTGGCCGCAGAATTCCCTGACCACCGAGAAGCCGTTGCGCTCGGCGTGCCCCTGGATGGCCGCCCCGATGTCGCCCAGGCGCGCGCCGGGACGCACTTGTGCGATTCCGAGCCACATGCATTCGTAGGTGACGTCGACCAGCCGGCGCGCCTGGATGCTCGGCTCGCCGATGAAGAACATGCGGCTCGAGTCGCCGTGGAAGCCGTCCTTGATCACCGTGATGTCGATGTTGAGGATGTCGGCGTTCTTCAGCACCCGATCGCCCGGGATGCCGTGGCAGACCTGGTGGTTGACCGATGTACAGATCGACTTGGGAAAGGGCTTGTACCCCGGAGGCGCGTAATTGAGGGGCGCCGGGATGGTCTTCTGCACCTCGACCATGTACTCGTGGCACAGGTCGTTCATGCGCCCGGTGGTGACGCCAGCCTTGACGTGCGGGGCAATGAAGTCGAGCACCTCGGAGGCGAGCCGGCCGGCCGTCCGCATCTTCTCGATCTCTTCGGGAGTCTTCAGGATAACCGCCATTTGTGCCTGATTATGCTAGAATTTCGGGCTGGCTTGGCCTTGATTTGAACATTCGGCGAGCCAAATATCCCGACGGCTTCTTTAGGGTGTCTCCGCAAGGGGATTCTTGAAGCCGCTCGGCAGACGCCAACCCTAAGCAAGGAGAGATTTTAGTGTCGGTCACCATGCGTCAGATGCTCGAAGCGGGCGTGCATTTCGGACACCAGACCCGCTATTGGAACCCGAAGATGGCGCCTTTCATCTTCGGCCACCGCAACAAGATCCACATCATCAACCTCGAGCGCACGCTCGCCCTCTACCAGGAGGCGACGAAGTTCGTGCGCCAGCTCGCCGCGAACCGCGGGACGCTGCTCTTTGTCGGCACCAAGCGACAGGCGCGCGACATCGTGCGCGAGGAGGCGCAGCGCTGCATGATGCCCTACGTGGACCACCGCTGGCTCGGGGGCATGCTGACCAACTTCAAGACGGTCAAGCAGTCCATCAAGCGCCTGAAGGAAATGGAGCAGATGGCGCAGGACGGCACGCTCGAGCGCATGGCCAAGAAGGAGGCGCTCGGCCTGCACCGCGAGCTCGAGAAGCTGCAGCGCTCGCTCGGCGGCATCAAGGACCTCTCGGGGCTTCCCGACGCGCTCTTCATCATCGACGTGGGCTACCAGAAAGGCGCCGTGTCGGAAGCGACCAAGCTCGGCATCCCGGTGGTCGGCGTGGTGGATACGAACCATTCGCCGGAGGGAATCAGCTACGTGATCCCCGGGAACGACGATTCCAGCCGGGCGATCCGGCTTTACGCGCGCGGCATCGCCGACGCGATCCTCGAGGGCCGCACGCAGTCGGTGGAGGAAGTCGCCGCCGCCTCGCGCGACGAGTTCGTCGAGGTGGAAGACGAGGCGGATGAAAAGTAGTCTGCGCGTCCCCATGTAACGAAAAGGGGCCTCGAGCCCCTTTTTTTCAACCGCAAGCGGCAAGGAGCAAGGCAACATGGCAGAGATCAGTGCAGGGCTGGTGAAGGAGCTGCGGGAGCTGACCGGCCTCGGGATGATGGAATGCAAGAAGGCGCTTGCCGAGTCCGGCGGCGACCTGAAGAAGGCCGAGGAGCTCCTCCGCATCAAGAGCGGCGCCAAGGCGAGCAAGGCGGCCGGGCGCATCGCGGCCGAGGGCGTGATCGGCGCCTGGGTGTCCGCCGACGCGAAGAACGGTGCGCTCGTGGAGCTCAATTGCGAGACCGACTTCGTCGCGAAAAACGACGACTTCCTCGCGTTCGCGAAGGCGCTGGCCGAGCTCGTCGCGACGCGCGATCCCAAGGACGTCCAGGAGCTCGCCTCCCTCCAGCTTCCCGAGGGAAGCGTCGAGGCGAAGCGCCAGAGCCTCGTGCAGAAGATCGGCGAGAACATCTCCATCCGCCGCTTCAGGCACCTGCGCGCGCACGGCCGCCTTGCGCTCTACCTCCACGGGGCGAAGATCGGCGTGCTGGTGGACTACGAGGGTCCGGAAGAGGTCGGCAAGGACCTCGGGATGCATATCGCCTTCGCGAAGCCGCGGCACCTGACGAAGGCCGAGGTTCCCGCCGACGTCCTGCACGGCGAGCGCAAGATCCACGAAGCGCGCGCGAAGGAGTCGGGCAAGCCCGCGGAGATCGTGACCAAGATGGTCGAGGGCGCGCTGAACAAGTTCCTCGCCGAGATCACGCTCATGGGACAGCCGTTCGTGAAGGACGACAAGCAGACGGTCGAGAAGATGCTCGCCGCCAAGAAGGCGAAGATCCACGGCTATGCGTTTTTCGTCGTGGGCGAGGGCCTCGAGAAGCGCCAGGACGACTTCGCCGCCGAAGTGATGGCGCAAGCCGGAAAGGCCCATTGACCCCGAAGTACAAGCGGATTCTCCTGAAGCTGTCGGGGGAAGCCCTGATGGGGGAAGACGCTTTCGGCATCAACCGCCAGACGATCGAGACCATCGTGGGCGAGATCGCGCAGGTCTCGCGCATGGGCGTGGAGATCGGCGTGGTCATCGGCGGCGGGAATATCTTCCGCGGCGTCGCGCCCGGCGCCGCCGGGATGGACCGGGCGACCGCGGACTACATGGGCATGCTCGCCACGGTGATGAACGCTCTCGCGCTCCAGGATGCGATGCGCCATGCCGGCCTTGCGAGCCGCGCCCTCTCGGCGCTCAACATCGAGCAGGTCGTCGAGCCCTACATCCGCGGCAAGGCGATCCGCTACCTCGAGGAAGGCAAGATCGTCATCTTCGCCGCCGGCACCGGGAACCCTTTCTTCACGACGGACACGGCGGCCGCTCTACGGGGCAGCGAGATGGGCGCGGAGATCGTGCTGAAGGCCACCAAGGTCGACGGCGTGTATACCGCCGATCCGAAGAAGGACCCGCGCGCCCAGCGCTACGCTCGCGTGAGCTTCGACGAAGCGATCGTGAAGAACCTGCAGGTCATGGACGCCACGGCGCTCACCCTCTGCCGCGACCAGAAGCTGCCGATCAACGTGTTCAGCATCTTCAAGCGCGACGCGCTGCGGCGCGTGGTCACGGGCGAGGACGAGGGCACGCTGGTTCACGTATGATTGCCGCGCGGCAGGAGGAACGGTGAATATCGCAGAGCTGAAGAAGGCCACCGAGCAGAAGATGGCGAAGAGCATCGAGGCGTTCAAGAACGACCTCGGCAAGGTGCGGACAGGACGCGCGCATACGGGATTGCTCGACCATGTCCGGGTGGACTACTACGGCACGCCGACGCCGATCAACCAGGTCGCCAAGGTGATCCTGCTCGACTCGCGCACGATCGGCGTCACGCCCTTCGAGAAGAAGCTGATCACCACCATCGAGAAATCCATCCGCGAGTCCGACCTCGGCCTCAACCCGAGCACGAGCGGCGACACGATCCGCCTGCCGATGCCCGCGCTTACCGAGGAGCGCCGGCGCGAGCTCACGAAGGTCGTCAAGCACGAGGCCGAGAACGCACGCGTGGCCGTTCGAAACCTCCGGCGCGACGCCAACCACCACCTGAAGGAAGCGCTCAAGAAGCACGAGGTTTCGGAGAACGACGAGCGCCGCGCCCAGGACGAGGTGCAGAAGCTCACCGACAAGCACATCGGAGAAATCGACCGCCTCCTGCAGGAAAAAGAAAAGGAGCTGATGGCCGTATGAGCAAGGCCGCCGCAGCAAAGGGCGGCTCGGGCCCCGCCGCGCCGGCTCATCCGAGCTCCACCCAGGGCGTCCCGCCGCACGACGGCGTTCCACGCCATGTCGCCATCATCATGGACGGCAACGGCCGCTGGGCCAAGCAGCGCCATCTTCCCCGCTTCGCGGGCCACAAGCGGGGAGTGGAGGCGGTACGCGCCATCGTGCAGGCGTGCGGCGAGCGCGGGATCGCCTACCTGACGCTCTTCGCCTTCAGCTCGGAAAACTGGCGCCGGCCGGCGGAGGAGGTCGCGCTCCTCATGCAGCTCTTCCAGGCGGCGCTCGCGAGCGAAGCCGAGAAGCTCCATGCCAACAAGGTGCGCCTCAAGGTCGTCGGCGACCTCGAGCGCTTCGACGCGAAGATTCGCCACGCGATCCTCCAGGCGGAGAACCTCACCGCCGCAAACCAGGCGCTCACGCTGACGATCGCGGCGAACTACGGCGGACGCTGGGACCTGCTGCAGGCCTTCAATCGGCTGCTCAAGGACGGCAAGACGGAGGTGGGAGAGAAGGACCTTGCCGCGCGCCTCGCCATGAGCTATGCGCCGGAGCCCGACCTTTTCATCCGCACCGGCGGGGAGCAGCGCGTGAGCAATTTCCTGCTCTGGCAGCTCGCCTACACGGAGCTCTACTTCACCGAGACGCTCTGGCCCGATTTCGACGCGGCCGCGCTCGACGAGGCCATCGCTTCCTATCGCCAGCGCGAAAGGCGGTTCGGGCGCACGAGCGAGCAGGTCGCGCAGTCGAAGCGGGCCGAGGTCGCCTGACCTTGTCCGCGGCGCTGGGCGCGCGCCTTGCGACCGCCGCGGGGCTGATCGCTGCGCTCCTCGCTGCGCTCTTCTTCCTGCCCCGCAGCGCGCTGGCCGCCGTCGCGGCTTGCGTCGCCTTGCTTGGCGGCTGGGAATGGGCGCGGCTCTGCGGGTTCCCGCGCGTCGCATCCCAGGCGTACGCCGTCGCAGCGGCCCTGTGCGTCGCCGGCCTCGCATGGACCGGCGCCGGACGTGCGGCACTGGTGATCGGCGCCGCCTTCTGGCTCGCGGTCGCGCCGCTTTGGCTATGGCGCGGAGTGAAAGCGGCCCATCGGCCGCTCCTGGCCGCGGCCGGCCTCGCGGTTCTCGTGCCGGCGGCGCTCGCGCTCACGCTCCTCTCGCCGCTCCAGGCGCTGCTCGCGTTGATGCTCACCTGGATTGCCGATACCGCGGCCTATTTCGCCGGCAGCCGCTTCGGCCGGCGCAAGCTCGCGCCGACGATCAGTCCCGGGAAGACCTGGGAAGGCGTTTTCGGCGCGCTCGGCGCAAGCCTGGCCTATGGCGCGGCCTGCGCCGCCCTCGTTCCGCAGCTGCGCGCCGGCATCAGCGGGGCCGGCTGGGCGGTTTACGGGGCCGCAATCGTGCTACTTTGCGTGGCCAGCGTCATCGGCGATCTCTTCGAGTCCGCCGCGAAAAGGCAGGCTTCGGTGAAAGACAGCGGCAACCTACTTCCGGGACACGGGGGTGTCCTCGACCGGATCGACAGCGCGACGGCGGTGCTGCCGCTCGCGGCAGTCCTTTGGCCCTACGTCGGGCTCGGCCGATGAACGTCACCATCCTCGGCGCGACCGGATCCATCGGCGCGAGCACCCTCGAGGTCATGGCCCTGCATCCGGAGCGCTTCCGCGCTTTCGCGCTCACGGCGCACGCGGGCGCGGAACCGCTCCTCGAGCTTTGCAGGCGTCATCGCCCGCGGTACGCGGTTCTCTCGGGCGTCAAGGAAGACGCGACGCTGCGCGGGCGCTTTTCCGAGGCGGGCACGGAACTTCTCTTCGGCACGGCAGGACTCGAGCTTGCTGCCGCGCATCCCGATTCCGATGCCGTCATGGCGGCCATCGTCGGCGCGGCAGGCCTCCACGCCACGCTCGCCGCGGCCCGCGCCGGGAAGAGGCTCCTCCTCGCGAACAAGGAAGCGCTCGTCATGGCCGGGCCTCTTTTCATGCGTGCGGCGCGCGAGGGCGGGGCGGAAATCCTGCCCGTCGACAGCGAGCACAACGCCGTCTTCCA
>JAFAGU010000032.1 GCA_019237595.1 Betaproteobacteria bacterium
ACGAGACCAATGCCTCGCCCTTGCCTAGCTGGGTGATGACCTGCGCCGTGTCGAGCTTCGGATTTGGCCGGAATGTATCCGCCGCGGCCCGCACCGCCTTCTGGTCGCGCGGCGTAAACGCCCGCAACGCGTGCTGCACCCGGTTGCCAAGCTGGCCGAGCACGCTCTCGGGCACGTCGAGCGGGCTCTGCGTCACGAAGTACACGCCCACGCCTTTGGAGCGGATGAGCCGCACCACCTGCTCGACCTTCTCGAGGAGCGCTTTGGGAGCTTCGTTGAAGAGGAGGTGCGCCTCGTCGAAGAAGAACACGAGCTTCGGCTTTTCCGCGTCCCCGGTCTCGGGAAGGTGCTCGAAGAGCTCCGAGAGCATCCAGAGGAGGAACGTGGAGTAGAGCCGCGGCGAATTCAGGAGCTTCTCCGCGGCGAGGAGGCTGACGACGCCCTTGCCTTCCCGAACCTGCATGAGGTCGCCGAGCTCGAGCATCGGCTCGCCGAAGAATGTCGCCGCGCCCTGGCCCTCGAGCGCAAGCAGGCCGCGCTGGATCGCGCCGATCGAGGCGCCGGCGACGTTCCCGTACTGCTTCTGGTACTCGGCGGCGTTCTCGCCGACGTGCTGAAGCATCGCTCGCAGGTCCTTGAGGTCGAGGAGGAGCAGCCCATGGTCGTCCGCGATCTTGAAGACGAGGCTGAGGACCGCCTCCTGCGTGTCGTTCAGGCCGAGCATGCGCCCGAGAAGCAGCGGCCCCATGTCGGAGATCGTGGCCCGCACCGGAATGCCGCGCTCCCCGTACACGTCCCAGAAGGCGACCGGGCAAGCCTCGTACGCGGGCTTTATCTTCAGCGCCGAAAATCGCTCGGCGATCTTCGCGCTCGCGCCGCCGGCCTTCGCGATGCCGGAGAGGTCGCCCTTCACGTCCGCCATGAACACGGGAACGCCGATGGAGGAAAACGCCTGGGCGAGGGCCTGCAGGGTGACGCTCTTGCCGGTGCCGGTCGCGCCAGTGATGAGCCCGTGCCGGTTCGCTAGCGCCGGCAGCAGCGCGAGCTCCGTCTTCTGCGCCTTGGCGATGACGAGCGACGCAGTGGCAGGCGGCTGCATCGTAAAATTATAGCCATGGCGGGTCACTCCAAATGGGCGAACATCAAGCACCGCAAGGCGGCCGCGGACGCGAAGAAGGGCAAGATCTTCACGCGGCTCATCAAGGAGATCACGGTCGCGGCGAAGCTCGGCGGCGGCGATCCGAACTCGAACCCACGCCTGCGCCTCGCGCTCGACAAGGCGCGCGACGCGAACATGACCAAGGATGCGGTGCAGCGCGCGATCGAGCGCGGCACCGGGCAGCTCGAGGGCGTCTCGTACGAGGAAGTGCGCTATGAGGGCTACGGGCCCGGCGGCGCAGCGGTGATGCTGGACTGCCTCACCGACAATCGCACGCGCACCGTCGCCGAGGTGCGTCACGCGTTCACGAAGAACGGCGGCAACCTCGGCTCCGACGGCTCCGTGGCGTTCATGTTCAAGCACTGCGGCCAGTTCATCTTCGCGCCCGGCACGAGCGAGGACGCGGTGATGGAGGCCGGGCTCGACGCCGGCGCCGAGGACGTGGTCAAGAACGACGACGGCTCGATCGAGCTCATCTGCGCGCCGGCGGACTTCGAGGCCGTGCGCCGGGCGCTCGAAAAGGCGAAGCTCAAGCCCGAGCTCGCCGAGATCACGATGAAGCCGGTGAACGAGAGCGAAGTCACCGGGGACGACGCGGCGCGCATGCGCAGGCTCCTCGAGGCGGTGGAGGGCCTCGACGACGTCCAGGAGGTCTATACGACGGCGGTGCTCGACTGAAGATCCTCGGCATCGATCCGGGTCTGCGCATCACCGGGTTCGGCGTCATCGAGGCTCAGGGGGGAACGCTCCGCTACGTGACGAGCGGCTGCGTCAAGTCCGGCGCGGGCGACACGCCCTCGCGCCTGAAGGCGATCCTGGAGGGCCTGAACGAAGTGATCGCGCGCCACCGCCCGCGCGAAGTCGCGATCGAGCGCGTCTTCGTGAACGTGAACCCGCAGTCCACGCTCGCGCTCGGCCAGGCACGCGGCACCGCCATCTGCGCGGCCGTCCTCGCCGGGCTGCCGGTCGCCGAGTACACTGCGCTGCAGGTGAAGCAGTCGGTCGTCGGCCACGGGCGCGCGGCGAAGGACCAGGTGCAGCACATGGTGAAGCGGCTCCTCGCCCTCCAGGGCGAGCCGTCGGCCGATGCCGCCGACGCGCTCGCCTGCGCGATCTGCCATGCGCACGGCGGGCGGCTGGGCGGCTTCATAACGAGGACCTACAAGATCAAGAGCGGGCGGCTGGTGTGATCGGGCGGATCAAGGGCAGGCTGGAGGCCAAGCACCCGCCGCAGGTGCTCGTGGACGTCGGCGGCATCGCCTACGAGCTCGACGTGCCCATGAGCACGTTCTATGGCTTGCCGGCGGTCGGCGATGCGGTCACTTTGTTTACCAACCTCATCGTCAAGGAGGACTCGCACACTCTCTACGGCTTCGCCACGCTGGAGGAGCGCGCCGCCTTCCGCCAGCTTATCCGCATCTCCGGCGTCGGGCCGCGCACCGCGCTCGCCGTGCTCTCCGGGCTCTCGGTCGCGGACCTCGCCGAGGCAGTCACGCTCCAGGAGGCGGGCCGGCTCACGAAGATTCCGGGGATCGGAAAGAAGACGGCCGAGCGGCTGCTCCTCGAGCTGAAGGGAAAGCTCGCGCCAGCGGAGCTCGCGTCGTCGAAGGAGAAGCCCTCCGATGTCGTGAACGCGCTCCTGGGCCTCGGCTACAACGAGAAGGAGGCGCTGCTCGCGGTAAAGGGCCTGCAGCCCGGCCTCTCGGTCGCCGAAGGCATCCGCGCCGCGCTGAAAGCGCTGGCAAAATCCTGAGATGGCGATCGAGACCGACCGGCTGATCTCCGCCCGCCCCGAGTCGCGCCAGGAGAGCGAGATCGAGCATTCGCTGCGGCCGGCGACGCTCTCGGAGTACGTCGGGCAGCAGAAGGCCCGCTCCCAGCTCGAGATCTTCATCGAGGCCGCCAAGGGCCGCAGCGAGGCGCTCGACCACGTGTTGCTCTTCGGGCCGCCGGGCCTGGGCAAGACCACCCTCGCGCACATCATCGCGCGCGAGATGGGCGTGAACTTGCGGCAAACCTCGGGTCCGGTGCTCGAGCGTCCCGGCGACCTTGCCGCGCTCCTCACCAACCTCGAACCGAAGGACGTCCTCTTCATCGACGAGATCCACCGCCTGTCGCCCGTGGTCGAGGAGATCCTCTATCCGGCGCTCGAGGACTACCAGATCGACATCATGATCGGCGAGGGGCCCGCGGCGCGTTCCATCAAGCTCGACCTCCCGCCCTTCACGCTCGTGGGCGCAACCACGCGCGCCGGCATGCTGACCAATCCGCTGCGCGATCGGTTCGGCATCGTCGCGCGCCTGGAATTCTACGGTTACGACGAGCTGGCGAAGATCGTCAACCGTTCGGCCGGGCTGCTGAAGGTTCAGCTCGAAAAAGAAGGGGCGGAAGAAATCGCCCGCCGCGCCCGCGGGACGCCGCGCGTGGCGAACCGGCTGCTCCGCCGCGTGCGCGACTTCGCGCAGGTGAAGGGCAAGGGCGTCGTCACCAAGCCCATCGCGGAAGACGCTTTGAAGCTCCTCGAAGTCGACGTGCTCGGCCTGGACATGATGGACCGCAAGCTGCTGCTCGCGCTCATCGAGAAATTCTCCGGCGGGCCGGTCGGCCTCGAGAACCTCGCGCACGCGATCGGCGAGGAGGCCGACACGATCGAGGACGTGCTCGAGCCCTATCTCATCCAGCAGGGCTACCTGCAGCGCACGCCGCGCGGGCGCATGGCGACGCTCGCCTGCTACAGGCATTTCGGCATCGCGGCCCCGGCGAGCACGCCGGGCGCCGGCACGGACCTCTTCTCTGGCAACTGAGTCCCCGGCGGCCGCGCGGCCCTTCGGCGTCGCGGTGCGCGTGTACTTCCAGGACACCGACGCGGGCGGCGTGGTCTTCCATGCCCAGTACCTCGCGTTCATGGAGCGCGCGAGGAGCGAGCTCCTCAATGCGTCGCGCATCGACCTCGCGAGCTTCACCGAGAAGCACGGCGTGCTCTTCCTCGTCCACCACATCGGCGTGACTTTTCACCGCCCGGCCCGCCTGAACGAGCTCCTCTGGGTGAGCGCCGAAGTCGCTAGAATGGGCCGCGCGAGCCTGGTGTTCCGCCAGCGCGTGCAGCGCGAAGGCGAGCTCCTCGTCGAAGCCGACGTGACGCTCGCGATCGTGGACCGCCGGCGCATGAAGCCGGCGCGCATGCCGCCCGAACTCGAAGAGGCGCTGAAGCGATGAACCCAACCCGTACCCCAGCCGCATGAACGTCAGCCAGGACCTCGACATCTGGACGCTCGTCGTCCACGCGAGCATCGTCGTCAAGGTGGTCATGGCGATCCTCCTCGCCGTGTCCTTCATGTCGTGGATGTTCATCTTCCAGAAGTGGTTCTCGATCCGCCGCGCGAACGCGCAGACCGACAAGTTCGAGCGCGAGTTCTGGGGCGGCAACGACCTCACCGCCCTCTACCAGGGCGCGGTGAACAACCGCCACACGATCGGCAGCCTCGAGCGCATCTTCGAGGCCGGGTTCCGCGAGTTCGCGCGCCAGCGCGGGCAGAAGACGGGCGAGACCTCCAGCATGGTCGAGAGCGCGCGCCGCGCCATGCGCGCCACCTTCCAGCGCGAGATGGATTACCTGGAGCGCCACCTCGGCTTCCTCGCCTCCACCGGCTCGGTGAGCCCCTACGTCGGCCTCTTCGGCACGGTGTGGGGCATCATGCATTCGTTCCGCGGGCTCGCCAACGTGCAGGCGGCGACGCTCGCGCAGGTCGCCCCCGGGATCGCCGAGGCGCTCATCGCCACGGCCATCGGCCTCTTCGCCGCCATTCCGGCGGTGGTGGCCTACAACCGTTATTCGCACGACATCGAGCGCCTGGCGATCCGCTTCGAGAGCTTCATGGAAGAGTTCTCCAACATCCTGCACCGGCAGTCGAACCGGTAGCCATGCCGCTCCAGCGCAAGCGCGGGCCGATGCACGAGATCAACGTCGTGCCCTACATCGACGTGATGCTCGTGCTGCTCGTGATCTTCATGGTCACCGCGCCCCTCATCACGCCCGGCGTGATCGACCTGCCGAGCGTGGGCAAGGCGGGCGCGCCGAAGCTCGCGCCGCTCGAGGTGGTGGTGAAGGAGGACCAGAGCCTGCTCGTGCGCGAGCGCGACGGCAACGGGCGGATCGTGTCGGAGCAGCCGGTAAACCGTGCCGGCCTTACGAAGCTCGTGAAGGACCGCCTCGCGAAGACGCCGGACCTCCCGGTGCTCATCGCCGGCGACAAGAACGTTCGCTACGAGGCCGTCCTCAACGTGATGGACGACCTGCGCAACCAATCCGTCACGCGCGTCGGGCTGCAGGTGAAGCCCGCGCAGCGCTGAGGTCCTCGGTGTCGGCGAGCGCCGCAGCCGATCGCTTCGATCCCTTTCACTACGGGAGCGGCCGCGAGCCCGGGCGCGTACGTGCGGTCGGGCTTTCCTTCGCGGTGCATGCGCTGCTCGTGCTCGTGATCTTCGTCGGCGTGCGTTTCCAGAGCACGGCGCCGCAGACGGTGAGCGTCGAGCTCTGGGAGCCGCCGAGCGCGCCTCAGCGGGTCGAGCCGCCGCCCCCGCCGGCGCCGCCCAAGGTCGAGCCGCCGCCTCCACCGCCCGAACCGGTGGCGAAGCCCGACATCGCGGAGAAGGCGCCGCCGCCGAAGCCCAAGCCAGAGCCCAAGAAAGTGGAGCCGCCCAAGCCGGCGCCGCCCAAGCGCGACGCCGAGATGGACCGGATCCTGCGCGAGCAGCTCGCGCAGGAACAGGCGGCGGCGCAGGAAAGGCAGCTTCGCAATCTCGCCGCGCGCGAACAAGCGTCCTCGCAGGCGAAGGCCCTCGCGACCTGGGTCGACAAGATCCGCGTCGCGATTCGCAGCCGCATCCCCATCGCGATCGCCGACGCGGTCCAGGGAAATCCCGAGGCGGTGTTCGAGGTGACGATCCTGCCTTCGATGGATGTCGCCGCCGTGCGCATGACCAAGTCGAGCGGCAATCCGGCGTACGATGAAGCCGTCGGCCGGGCGATCCGGAGCGCTTCGCCGCTGCCGCCGCCGCCGCAGCGCGACCTCTTCCAGCGCGAGCTGGAACTTCGCTTCCGGCCCAAGGACAAATAGCGGGCAAGAAAAACAGGAGGGCAGGCTTGCGTTTCCACATCCGAATCCTCTTCTTCGCGCTCGCGTTCGTGGCGCTCGCCGCGCGCGCACAGCTTTCCATCGAGATCACCGGCGCCGGCGCGCAGCGAGTGCCCATCGCGATTGCGCCCTTCGCCGGAGAAAACGCGATCGGCGCGACGCCGATCACGCAGATCGTCCGTGCGGACCTCGAGCGCAGCGGCCTATTCCGCACGCTCGAGCTGCCGCCGCTCAACCCCATGCCCACGGAGGCGACCTCCATCAACTACGCCGAATGGCGCTCGCGGCTTGCCGACGCGCTCGTCGTGGGCTCGGTGGGCGTGCTGCCCGACGGGCGCTACGAGGCGCGCTTCCGGCTCTACGACGTGGTGAAGCAGCAGCCGCTGGGCGCCATCGCCTACACGCTCGCCAAGAACCAGGTGCGCGCGACCGCGCACCGCATCGCCGACTTCATCTACGAGAAGCTCACCGGCGAGCGCGGCGTTTTCTCGACGCGCATTGCGTACGTCGTGAAGCGCGGCGATCGCTACGAGCTGCAGATCGCCGACGCCGATGGCGCGGAAGCCGAGACGGCGCTCGCCTCCTTCGAGCCCATCATCTCGCCCGCCTGGTCGCCCGACGGCAAGCGCCTCGCCTACGTCTCCTTCGAGCAGAAGAAGCCGGTCGTCTACGTGCATTCGCTCGTCGACGGCAGGCGCGCTGTCGCGGCGAACTTCAAGGGCTCCAACTCGGCGCCGGCCTGGTCGCCCGACGGGCGCACCCTCGCGGTGTGCCTCTCGCGCGAGGGCGGCTCGCAGATCTTCCTGATGAGCCCCGACGGCAGCGGGCTTCGCCGCCTGACGAGCTCGCCAGCCATCGATACCGAGCCGCGCTATTCGCCCGACGGGCAGTGGATCTATTTCACCTCCGACCGCGGCGGCAGCCCGCAGATCTACCGCATGCCCGCCTCGGGAGGCGACCCGCAGCGGGTCACGTTCGAGGGCAGCTATAATGTGTCGCCGAGGATCAGTCCCGACGGACGGACCCTCGCCTACATCACCCGCAACAGCGGCAAGTTCCAGGTGGCTCTGCTCGACCTCGTGAACAAGCAGGTGCAGCTTCTCACCGACAGCGACCGCGACGAATCCCCCAGCTTCGCGCCGAACGGCCGCATGATCCTGCTCGCCACGGTCCTCGGCGGGCGCGGCGTGCTCTCGGCCGTGTCCTCCGACGGGCGCGTGAAGCAGCGCCTCACGGTCACGGCGGGCGACGTGCGCGAGCCGGCCTGGGGACCCTTCACCGAATAAACAAAGGAGAAAGTCATGCGTGCCATTGCGATCGCCTTCCTCGCTGCCGCCGCCGCGTTCCTCGCGGCCTGCAGCACCTCGCCCACCGACGAGCAGAAGGGGGCCGGCGTCGAAGAGCGCAAGCCCGCCGTCGGCACGGTCGAGCAGCCGCGCGTTGCCACGGTGGATGTGACGAAAAGCCAGCCGGGCGTCAATCTCCTCACCGACCCGTCGAGCATCCTATCCAAGCGCTCGATCTACTACGACTTCGACAAGTTCGACATCAAGGACGAATACCGGCCGCTCGTCGAGGCGCATGCGAAGTACCTGCGCGAGAACTCGGGCGCCAAGATGCTTATCCAGGGCAACACGGACGAGCGCGGCAGCCGCGAGTACAACGTCGCCTTGGGGCAGCGGCGAGCCGACGGCGTGAAGAAGGCGCTCACGCTCCTCGGCGCGAAGGAGAGCCAGGTGGAGGCGGTGAGCCTCGGCGAGGAGAAGCCCAAGTCCGAAGGGCATGACGAGTCGGCCTGGTCCCAGAACCGCCGCAGCGACATGCTCTATAACGGCGAGTTTTGATGCGCCGCGCGCTTCTTCCGGCGCTCTTCCTCGCGCTCTACGCCGTCCAGGCGTCGGCGCAGCTCTTCGACGACAACGAGGCCCGCCGGCGCATCGAGGTCCTGCGACAGACGGTCGAGGCGAACCAGAAGCTCCTCGACGATCGCCTTGCCAAGATCGAGGCGGCAGAAGGCGATCGCAGCGCGCTCCTCGACCTCTCGACGCAGTTGAACGCCCTCCGCGATGATCTCGCGAAGCTGCGCGGGCAGATCGAGGTGCTCTCGAACCAGGCCGACGCGGCCGACAAGCGGCAGAAGGACCTCTACCTCGACATCGACACGCGCCTGCGCAAGCTCGAGCAGGCGGGCGAGCAGGCGCAGAAGCCCGCGGCGAACGCCGAGCCGCAGGTCTCGGAGGCCGAGAACAAGGCCTACCAGGCGGCGCTCGACCAGTTCAAGCTCGGCAACTACGCGCTCGCCGTCTCGGCGATGCAGGGCTTCCAGGTCACCTACCCGAGCAGCCCGCTCGCTTCCAACGCGCAGTACTGGATCGGCATGGCCTACTCGGGCCAGCGCGACTACAAGAGCGCGATCGCCGCGCAGCGCAAGCTCCTCACGGCCTGGCCCGACAGCAACAAGGCGCCCGATGCGCTCCTCAGCATCGCCGCCGCGCAGGAGACCATGGGCGATTGCCGCTCGGCACAGAAGACGCTCGAGGAGCTCCTCGCCAAGTACCCGGCGAGCAGCGCCGCCGGCAGCGCGAAATCGCGCATCGCGGCCTGCAAGAAGCGTTGACCGAAGCGACCGCCGCGCAGCTCGCGCCGCTCGTCACCGGCGGCGCCTTCGTCCTCGCGTTCATCTTCGGCGCGGTGGCGAACAAGACCGACTTCTGCACCATGGGCGCCGTGTCGGACTGGGTGAACATGGGCGACTTCAACCGCATGCGCATGTGGCTCCTCGCCATCGCGGTCGCGGTGCTCGCTTCGGCAGCGCTGCAGGCTGCGGGGCTCGTCGACCTCTCGAAGTCCATCTATCCGGGGCCTTCGTTCACCTGGCTCTCGTACCTCGTCGGCGGGTTCCTCTTCGGCGTCGGCATGACGCTCGGCTCGGGGTGCGGCTCGAAGACGCTCATCCGGGTCGGCGCGGGCAACCTCAAGTCCGTGGTCGTGTACGCCTTCCTCGGCATCGCGGCGTACATGACGCTGCGCGGCATCCTCGGCGCCTTCAGGGTCGGCTTCCTGGAAAAGTTTTCTTTCTCCTTCCCCGCAGGCCAGGACTTGCCGTCGCTTCTCGGGATATCGCGCGCATGGATTGCGCTCGTCGTCGGCATCGCGCTCGTCGCATGGGTCTATTCCAGCCGCGAATTCCGGGCGAACCGGAACTACACGCTGGGTGGCGTCGTGACGGGTCTCGTCGTCGCAGGAGGCTGGTACGTCAGCGGCCACATCGGCCATATCGCGGAAGACCCGAACACGCTCCAGGAAGCGTTCGTCGCCACCAATAGCGGCCGCATGGAATCCTTCTCCTTCGTCTCGCCGATGGCCTACACGCTCGACTACCTCATGCTGTGGACCGACAAGTCGCGGATCATCACCTACGGCATCGCCTCCGCCGCCGGCGTGATCGCGGGCTCGGCCGCCTACGCGCTCGCGAGCGGCAAGTTCCGCTGGGAAGGGTTTCGCGACGCGGAAGACACAGCCATGCACATCCTCGGCGGGATCCTGATGGGCTTCGGCGGCATCTGCGCCCTCGGTTGCACCATCGGGCAGGGCATCACCGGCTTTTCCACGCTCGCGCTGGGCTCGATCATGACCTTCGTCGCAATCATCGCCGGCGCCGCCGCGACGATGAAGTGGCAGTACTGGCGAATCAGCCGACAGGGCTGATAAAATTTCGCCCCTTCGGGTTTCGTTTCCGCAGCTTCCCGATGTCGCAAGCCCGGTGGGTCGTTAGCTCAGCTGGTAGAGCAGCGGACTTTTAATCCGTTGGTCG